>NZ_CAJZDT010000033.1:0-14725 GCF_915066115.1 uncultured Streptococcus sp.
ATCTTTATCAAAGTATAGAGCAAAAGTAAATTTATAAGAAGCTCTTCCCAATTCTTCCTCCGTCTCCTTTAAATTGTATATGCCTCTTAACACTTCAATAATTTTTCGAAAAGGGAAAATTCCACAATAAACAGCAATCCCTGAACTAGATTTTAATTTTTGACGTTTTAAAAAATCTTTTAATATTGATTGATAATCATCCCCTTGAAAAATTTTATACTTAGAATCACTTTTTTCAATATTCCCTTCTGATAATTGTTCTACTGTAATCCAAGCATCTAATATTTGATTATGACTACTTCTCATCATGTCTCCTCTTAAAGAATATAAAAACAAGAATATATCTTACTCGTAAAAAAACTCCCCCACTCACTATTCAGCAAGCCATATATCAGACTGTCACAGCGGTTGCCTTCAGCATCTTTGCGGTCTCTTATGCGAGCTTCGAGGGTAAAGCCAAGCTTTTCTGCGACTCGTTGACTTTGAAGGTTATATCCAAAGCAAGTTAGTTCAATCTTGTGAAGACCTAATTCTCTAAAAGCTAAGTCAAGCAAAGCACGCGCTGCTTCTGGTACATAGCCTCGACCCCAATAGTCCGGGTGCAAGGTATAGCCAAGCTCTAGCACATCATCCGCATGGCGATGGTTGAAGTCAACTGAACCAATAACCTTATCAGTCCCTTTAACAACAATCCCATAGCCAGCTGGGAGATTTTCCTTTTGATTGCGCTCAGGAAGGATATGCTCTAGATAATAAATCTCATCTTCCAAGGTCTTGACGGGCGGAAAGCCTGATGGATAGGAGACTTCTGGCCGACTGGCATAGTCAAAGATATCCTCAGCGTCAGCAACCGTGCGGACTCGCAAGAGCAGTCGCTCCGTTTCGATTCGTTCAGGTAATGTTGCTCTTGCCATCCTTCTTCCTCGCTTTTTTAATGAAGCTCCCCATAGGGTCTACTCGGTCATCTAAATAGCGATAAACGCGCTGGTGGCCATCCCCCATAAAGTAAGTCGGCGCAAAACGGTCATTCTTAAAATGCCCCTTGTCATCCAAAAGTTCTGGATCAGCTAGGCGTTCGATAATCTTGGCAAAGATGTGACAAATACCGTCTTCCTCAATAATTCTATCAACTTGACATTCTAACACGACTGGACAAGCCTCTAAAATCGGTGCCTGAGTCCGTTCAGAAATCTCGTAATCTAGCCCCAGGTGTTTCAATTTCTCTCGATGACTGATAAAACCAGTCTGCTCCATCTCGAGCATGAGATTTTCATCAGGAATATTCACAGTAAACTTCTGGTAATGCTTGATTTGCTCAGCCGCATTTTCCTCAGCACCAACACCGATGACTAGCCAATCTCCCAAGCTATAAGAGGAAATACAGGTCGTAATATTGTGCCCAAAATTCTGATCCTGATACCCCAAAATGAAAATAGGAAAGCCATAGTAGAGTTTACTTGTTTTAAAAGATTGCTTCATAACAACCTCCTTTTACTAAAACGCAAAAGAAAAGCCCTGCCATCTACATGACAGGGACGAATGTATTTATCCGCGGTACCACCCAATTTCGGGCAGTTGCCCGCAACTCTCGTCTTTAAAACAAAAAGACACTTTTATTTCAATTTTTCATCCATTAGCAACTAGTTTTGACACATTTGTGGACTTCTCAGCACCGCCACTTTCTGTAAAATGTGGGATTCAAAACACCTCTAATGGCTCTATTGTAGCAAGATTTTTTCGGAAATGCAAGGCACAAGAAAGATTACTTGAACTTGATGCCATTTTCTTTCAATTTCTTGATGGTAGCTGGGCCGATTCCTTTTAAGGCAAGGAGTTCTTTTTCAGTCCAGTTTTTGAAATCTGAAGCAGACTTAATTCCTTCGTCGTAGAAAGTTTTGGCACGGTCAAGTGGAAGTCCACCCAAGTTTGCTGCAAAATCTTCTACAGAATTGGCTACTTTTTGAGCTTGCTCTTTGGTAGCTTCTACTACTTGTTCAACTTTTTTAGAAACAGCCTTACCAGCTTCGCTCGCTGACTGCTCTGCACGTTTCACGACTTTCTTTGTCTCTTCTACAACCTTAGTCACAGTACTTGAAAAAGCACCTGCGCGACGGAGGCTATTTCGTAATTGTTTTTTACGATTGAGTTTCTTTGACATGATAAAATCCTTTCAATAAAAAACCCCTGTTCTGACAAGGATTTAATATAAATATTCTATCAAGATTTTAGTAAAAAATCAAGAATCTATCTCGTTTAATAATTTCGCTCACCAAACAAGCCTTCTGGCAAATCATGGAATCCCTTACCTGCCTTGAAATTTTCAAATTTGCCAAGCAAGAACTGATAAGCATCCAATCGACTTTCGTAGCGAATCATAGCATCTTTGGCACGCTCGTCTTGGTCTTCTTCGTAGACTTTTTGACTTTCCTTGTGCGCCATGTCGTTGATCATAATCTGGGTATTGACCCAAGCTTCAAATTCCTTCATAAATTCTTGTTCGTAACTCATTTTTTCTCCTTATTCTAATCCACGGAAATAGTCCGTGTCAATCTCTCGGTAGGGTTGGATATCCTGAACGTACTCCAGCACTCCTTGGAATTCTCCATCCTCATCATGGACTGCGGCATAGGTGATGTGGACAAACTTGCCTCGCGACTCAGACTTGAACCACATTTCATACTTGTCCTTGACTCCTTCACGAAGTCCCTTCATAATAGTCTTGACCTTGTCCAAGTACTTAGGTGGATGACAGAGTTCAACATTGCGTCCGACTTGGGACGGTGTTCGTTTGAAAATCATCTCATCAGCTGGCGCATTGTCATTGTAATATTGGAAAATATCATCTTTATTGACAAAGGTAATCTCCATAGGGAGGTGATTGAGGATGAGGTTGGCCTGCTCGACTGAAAGATAGCCATTGCCAAAGGTCTGTTGGCTATGGCGGTCCAGCACTGCTTCCTTTTCCTTAGGGGTAAAGGTAATGGTGAACTGTCCTTCAGGCGTATCGATAACTTGCTGGACTTGCCCCTCTGCCGTATCTAGTTGTACTGGCTCCCCTACACTCTTTTCCTCAACAAAACTCTGACGTTCTGGCACCCATTTCTCTGACGGACGGATGATGGCATAGCCATAGGCATCGCTCTCCTCCGCAATCTGAAGCCAGTCATCTTGGGTGAAGGACTCAAGGAGAATCATGAGAAGGATGGACTCTTCCTTGAAAATCATACTTTCAAACTCTGTCGCAAAAGATTCAAAATCTTCTTTTACACTGCTAATCGACACTTCTGGCAGTAACTCAGCTGTCGCTAGAGCTGTTTGAAAGAGTTCCCTAATCTGGTCATCCACTCCCCACATGACCTTAGGAGGTGAATCGTGTCCATAACGCTCCATGATAGGAAAGAAGAGTTCTTCCTTGCGCTGGTAGTGGATGTCAAATTGGCCAACAAGTCCCATCTGACGGACCAAGCCCTTGCGCATCTCCGCAAGCATTTCTTCATCTTCCATAGACTCATAGGTATCTAACAATCTCCGAATGCGAATCAAGGCAGCACGGAGGGCCAAATTTTCATCCTTGAAGACGCGAACTGGGTGACCCGGGTGCTCGGTATCTGCAACTTCGACTCCCTTAACAGCATTTTTAAAAAGATTGGCATGAACATCACAGAGTTCCATGACATCTTCAAAGGTAACACCTGAGTCTGAGTTCATCAGCTCGTGCTCCATGAGGGAAATCTCGATGGCTGAAACACCTGTAAAGGTCGCATCAAAGCGCTCCTGAACCGACTCAGGAGAGGCGCCATTGTGCAATTCTAACAAAATATCCCGTAGGACATGAATCCGTTCATCTGCCATTAGTCTAATCCAATCACTTCGTAGCCATTTGCTTCCAGTGTGCGGACAATCTTATCCATAGGAGTTCCTTCAAGCTTAGAACCCTGCTTAAGCGATACTTTGCGACCGACTGTGTTGCGCATCAAGGGATTAGCAAGCGGTTTAAAACCAAGCTCCACTAGGATTTCCAAGACTTCTGGATGCTTATCCACCACTTCTGCAACAGGAATTGACACATCGATGATATTGTCCATGACGACCTCCATTATCGTTTATAAATGATATTATTTATTTTATTATACCATAAGGAAAGAGATTAAAAAACTAGCAGTAGACTTGCTAGTTCTCTGAGACCTGGATTACAACCTAAAAAAGTTTAAAGAGCCCATCCAATGTCTTAAATAATAGCTTGTAAAACAGCAATTGGATTGCAAAAGAGATGATCATCCACAGGAATTTCACAATTCCAATAATCGGTTTGATAAAAATAATAGCAAGAAGACCCAGAAAAATTTCATTTTCTATCCTCTGGCTTGATGAACCACCGAGCCGTATCCATTAACTTGTCTGCAATAAAAAGTTTCCCCAGACCGACAACAACATTGTCATCTTTCTTTATCGTTTTCATTACTTTTACACCTTGCACGGTCAAAAAGTAATTCCCGTAAGTTTTAGCTGGAGTTTTTATAAGTCCCATATTACTCACCTTCGATGATTTCAGCTTCTTTTCGGATAGTATCAATATCTATTTGATACTGCCCTTCATTATAGTTAACTAATTTGGATAATTCCTTTTGCAGTCTTTCCCCCATCGGCTTCATGGTCGCAAAGGTTAAGCCACCAGAAAGGACACCCCCTAAAATAGGAATCACTTTTCCCATTCCCTTAGCCAAGCCTCCCTTTGTCAAGCTGACTCCAAAAATTTTCAAAACTTTCTCCAGAATAGGATACCAAAGTGTCTTTGTCAAAGCTTTCTGCGGAATCGTCTTCATCACATGCTTGGCAACTGTTACACCTCCAGAGCGAAGTAAAGCCCCTGCTCCATTTACCCCTAGCATGACACCGAGATAAAGCAAGAGTGTATTTTGAGCATCCTCGCTCAATTCATCACGGGATTCCCAAAGATCATCAAATCCATAAATATAGCCTAGTTCTTGGGCTAACTTTAATGAAAAAGCATAAAACTGAACTACATCTGTTGGAATAGTGATTGCCATGGCAATACCGCCAGGTAAACCTGCCAAAAATCGAAGTCCCGCTTGCTCGTAGAACATTGTCCTTAATACAGGTCTTAGCAATTTGATCCAAACTTTCCGTTGGCAACAAAGAGGTCGGACCCTTTTCCAATAATGTAGCAATATCCTTTCGATCTAACTCTTTAGAAAATTTGTCAACTAAAAATTTTTCTCGATCAACTTTGACCATGGGTAATTTCACCACTTGTTGCAGCACTTGCATCGCTAACTCTTGTTTGCCCATCTCTATCTCCATTTATCATTCGTATTAAACTTTATCATATCATACTATGAGGTATTTACAAATTTTTTAAATTGTTTTTTGCAAATACAGCTATTAATAGCTAGAAGAGTTCAAACACCAAAAAAGAGGGTTGCCCCTCTTTCTTAGTTCTTATCCAGATTGCGTAGCATTTCGTCAATCTTGTTTCCATATTCGATGGATTCGTCTTTGACGAAAGTCAAATCTGGGATTTTGTACAATTTCAAATTGCGACCAAGTTCACGTTTGATGGTACCAGTTGCTTTTTCAAGCCCGATTTGGGCTTTTTGATTATCCGAAGCAAGATTACTCAAAATGGTGTAGTAAACCTTGGCTACAGACAAGTCACCCAGCATCTGAACATCTGTGATGGTCACACCTTGGACACGCGGATCACGGACTTTCTTTTGCAAAATCTCATTGACTTCACGCTTGATTTCCATGCCCACACGATCCGTACGGAAATGATTTGCCATGATATTCCTTTCTCTACTTTGAACCAAAAGCTAGGCCAGCAGACCTAGCTATTTTATTAGATAGAGGAACTAGAGCCATTTGAATCTAGGAAACAAGCCTTAGATAGAACTGAGGGTTCATCAAGGCGCTGTTGACGACGAGTCAAATGAGCTATCGTTTCTCTATTATCTCTTGATTTCTTCCATGACATAAGCCTCAATCACATCATCAGTCTTGATATCATTGTAGCCATCAATCATCAAACCACCTTCACGACCGTTTGTAACTTCTTTAACGTCGTCTTTGTAGTGTTTCAAGCTTGCAAGTTCGCCATCATAGATAACGACACCGTCACGGATAACACGGACTTTAGAGTCACGGGTAACTTTACCGTTGATAACCATGAATCCACCGATAGTTCCCACTTTAGACACCTTGAAGGTTTCACGGATAACTGCTTCACCGATAACTTTTTCTTCGAATTCTGGGTCAAGCATCCCTTTCATAGCTTCTTCCATCTCTTCGATAACCTTGTAGATAATGCTATGGAGACGGATTTCTACATCGTCAGCTTCGGCTTGTTGACGCGCTTGTGGTGTAGGGCGTACGTTGAAACCAACGATAAAGGCATTTGAAGCTTCCGCAAGGGTCACGTCAGATTCGTTGATGGCACCGACTGCTGAGTGGACGATAGTAACTTTGACACCTTCTACGTCGATCTTTTGAAGTGAGGCAGAAAGGGCCTCAACAGAACCTTGTACGTCGGCCTTGATGATAACGTTAACTGATTTGAGTTCACCAGCTTTAAGCGTATCAAAGAGGTTTTCAAGGCTGACACGTTGGGTAGCTTGACGTTGTTTCATGAGGGCACGTTTGGCACGCTCTTCACCTGCTGCACGCGCAGATTTTTCATCCTCGTAAACGGCAAAGTGGTCACCCGCCATTGGCGCTTCGTTCAAACCTGTGATAGAAACTGGTGTTGATGGTCCAGCAACTTTAACACGACGACCAAGGTCATTGGTCATAGCACGGACACGACCAAAGGTATTTCCGACAACGATTGGGTCTTGAACATTCAAGGTACCTTGTTGAACAAGAAGTGTTGCGACCGCACCTTTTCCTTTATCCAAGCGAGCTTCGATAACCGTACCGATCGCACGAACTGTTGGGTCTGCCTTAAGCTCTTGGATTTCAGCCACAAGAAGGACTGTTTCCAACAATTCTTCGATATTTTGGTTGAATTTAGCTGAAATTTCAACAAATTCAGAATCTCCACCCCAAGCAGTTGACATAACACCATGCTCTGCCAATTCACCGATAACACGTTCTGGGTTAGCACCTGGTTTATCAATCTTGTTAATGGCTACGATGATTGGAACGTTGGCCGCTTTTGAGTGGTTAATGGCTTCGATAGTCTGAGGCATAACCCCGTCATCTGCCGCTACGACCAAGATAGTAATATCGGTAACAGATGCACCACGCGCACGCATAGATGTAAAGGCCGCGTGTCCTGGTGTATCAAGGAAGGTAATCTTCTTACCATTTTCCACGATTTGGTAGGCACCGATATGCTGAGTGATACCACCTGCTTCACCTGTAGCAACACGAGAGTTACGAAGGGTATCTAGGAGTGTTGTTTTACCGTGGTCAACGTGTCCCATGATAGTTACAACTGGTGGACGCTCAACCAATTCATCTTCATTGAGATAACCATCTTCAACAAAGAAACGTTCGATATCGGCATTATCCACTTCAACTTTTTGTTTGGCTTCGATACCATAATCCACCATGAGGAGTTCAATTGTTTCCCCATCCAAGGATTGGTTTTGTGTGGCCATGACACCCATCATGAAAAGTTTCTTAACGATTTCAGCTGGTTCACGTTTGATACGTTTTGCGATTTCCGCAACGGTCATACCATCTGTATATTCAAATTCTGTTGGCAATTCATGGAATTTACGCTCTGTAACAGGTTTTGGAGCCTGATTACGGTTGTTCTTGTTATTGCCTTTTTTATTCTTTTTGTTGTTATTCCAGTTACTATTCTTTTGATTTCTCACTTGATTTTGACTACTTCGATTCTTTTGTTGTTTTCTAGGACCATCTTCTTCGTGATCATAATCGTCACGATTTTTGTCTGGTCGAGCTTGTTTTTTACGACGTGTATCCACTGCAGGTTCTTTTTTCTCAGGGACGACTTCAACCACTGCTTGAACTTGCTGTGCTTGTTGCGCTTGCTCAGCTAACTTAGCTGCTTCTTCAAAGATTTCCTCTGGTTCCTTGCGTTTGTTAGCTTGAGCTAAGGCTTCTTTAGCAGCCTGATACTGCTTGAAGCGTTCCTCACTTGAACGTGCGTACTCTGCATTTTGTTCTGCTTTTAGGGCTGCTGCACGGGCTTTAAAGTCAATACGTGGAGCTACTTGATTTGGACGTTTATCCTCTTGTTGACGGCGCTCATTGCCACGATTTTGCTGACCTTGCTGTTTCTTAGCTTGGTCATTAAAACGACGATTGTCGCGGTTGCCTTGACCTTGTTTTCCACCATTACGGTTATCATTCTTTTGATGATTTCCCTTTTGTTGGTCACGGTTATTGCCCTTATTTTGCTTGCGTCGTTCTGCCTGTTCTTTGGCACGAGCTTCACGCTCAGCCTTGAAATTACGACTTTGCGGTTTAGCTGCTACTTTTTCTGTTTTAGGAGCGACTGGCTCAGCAGGTTTTGCCTCTTCCTTGGCTACAGCTGGTTTAGCTGGCGCAGATTTTTCGGCTTTCTTTTCTGCACTTTCTTTTGGTGCTGCAGGTTTTGCTTCTGCTTTCGGAGCAGCTGCAGGCTTAAAGCTGGCAGCGATTTTTGCAGCGACAGCTTCTTCCACACTTGATGAGTGGCTTTTCACATCCAAGCCCAACTCTTTTGCACGCGCTACAACTTCTTTACTTTCTTTTCCAAGCTCTTTTGCGATTTCGTACAATCTTTTCTTAGACAAATCATGTCCTCCTCTTCTATTCCATAAGAGACCTCATTTTCTTTGTAAATCCAGCATCTGTTACAGCCAAAACCTTTCTCGATTTCCCGACTGCTATGCTTAATTCCAGTGTTGAAAACACGGTTACAATTTCTACTTGATAATAATGACTTTTATCTTGAATCTTCTTGGTCAGATTGGGTCCAGCATCATGGGCTAGAAAGACCATCTTAGCCTTGCCGTCTTGAATGGCCTTGACCACCAATTCCTCACCCGATATGATCCTGCCTGCTCGTTGAGCAAGACCCAAGAGATTGCTTACTTTTTGCTTATTCAAGTCCTAACTCTCTTCTTTTTACTTTGTGATCCACATAAGCGATCAACTCGTCATAAAAGCTTTCTTCCACTTCCATGTCAAAGCTACGGTTAAAGACCTTCTTCTTTTTAGCCTCTAAGGCTTCTGCATTGTCTAGCTTGATATAAGCGCCACGGCCATTGGCCTTGCCTGTCGGATCGATAAAGACTTGTCCTTCCTTGTTCTTGACAATGCGGAGCAAATCACGCTTATCAATCACTTCGTTAGACACAACAGACTTGCGCAAAGGGATTTTTCTCGTTTTCATCTTTCCCTCCTCTAGCAGCTTTTATTCTTCTACAGTATCGTTTTCTGCTTCCAAATCTACCGAACCAGCTTCTTCCATGGCTTCAAATTCGCTAGCAGACTTGATATCGATACGGTAACCAGTCAAGTGAGCTGCCAAGCGAACGTTTTGTCCACGACGACCGATAGCAAGAGAAAGCTTGTTATCTGGAACAACCACCAAGGCACGTTTGCTGTCGTTTTCATCAAAGATAACTTGGTCAACCTCAGCAGGAGCGATGGCATTGTAGATAAATTCAGCTGGATCTGCTACCCACTCGATAACGTCGATGTTTTCTTCGATTGGTACCATACGGTCGCTCTTAGCATCATAGCGAGCTGGGTGGAATTTGCTAGTGATTTTCTTGATGTTAGCTCCACCACGTCCAACGATTGTACCAATAGCGTCCACGTTTGGATTATGACTGCGAACTGCAACCTTAGTACGGTCACCAGCTTCACGAGCCACGCTCATGATTTCAACAGTTCCATCATAAACTTCTGGAATTTCTTGCTCCATCAAGCGTTTGATCATTTCTGGATGGCTACGGCTAACAAAGACGTTGACACCGCGAGGGTTGTCTTCAACCTTATAAACATAAACTTCAATACGATCATGTGAAGCAAAGACTTCTCCAGGAATTTGGTCTTGTTTTGACAATTGGGCTTCAATGCTACCAAGGTTGACATAGATGAAGCGGTTGTCAAAGCGTTCTACAGTACCAGACATAATTTCTTGTTCATGTTCTTTATAAGTATTGTAAGTGATGGCACGTGTTTGCTTGCGCATTTTTTCCATGATGGTTTGTTTGGCAGATTGGGCTGCTACACGACCAAACTCAGCAGGTGCTTCTTCAAACTTGATTTTGTCACCAAGTTCATAGGCTGAATTAATGGCAAGAGCATCTTTCAAGCTGATTTCCAAACGGCTATCAAATACTTCATCAACCACTTCACGGACAGTATAAACTGTAAAGTCACCTGTTTTTTCGTTAAAGTCAATAGCTACGCTATCAGATTGACCATAGCGTCTGCGATAAGCGGAACGAAGCGACTCTACTACTGCGTCGATGATGTCTTCTTTTTTGATTCCCTTGTCTTCTTCCAAAATGCGGAAGGCCTCTAGCATTTCTTTACTCATGTTTTCTTCACTTTTGAATCCTCAAAAGCTATCCTTTCTTTTTCTATAATTTAACCGCTAAACGTGCTTTTGATACCAAACTGTATGGAATTTGGACAGTTTTCTTACGCGTCTTGTCCATATATTCCATGGTCAACTCATCCTCTTCAAAGGCCAACAAGGTTCCTTCAAAGACCTTTTGCTTATCGATGGCTTGGTAGAGCCCGACATGGATGTATTTCCCAACCGCTCCAGCGACGGCATCCTTGGTTTTCAAAGGACGTTCCAAGCCTGGACTGGTAATTTCTAGGAAATATTGTTCTGGGAAGGGATCTGGCTTGATGGTGTCTAGGACAGGACTGATAATTTCTGTCAAGTCTGCCGTGTCGTTCAAGGTAATTCCTTCAGGTTTATCTACAAAAATACTGAGAATCATGTCACTGCCAATCTTTCCATACTCGATATCCACGAGTTCGAAAGGAGCCTCTATGACAGGTTCTACAACTTCTCTGACTAATTCTACGATTGTTGCGATTGCGTCCACCTCCTCATAAGCAAGAGGCGAAGATATTTCCCCGCCTCTCTTTTCATATTCTTACTCTTAGTATAGCACGTTTGCCAACTTATGTAAAGCAAAAGCACTTATACAGCCTGATTTCAGGCTATTTCTTAAAATTCTGCCTCAACTCGGTAGATAACTTGCCCCTTGTTGGAGAATTTTTGCTCGTATTCTGTCATGACATTGCCTTCAAAATCACTGGCATGTAAATCTAGCCAGACACCATTGAGCTTCATGCCATACTGAGAAAAACTCACTAGGCTGTACTCAAACAAGCCACGGTTATCCGTCTTGAAATGAATTTCTCCATTTTCAGGCAAGATACGTTTGAAGGTATCCAAGAAGGTCTTGTAGGTCAAACGACGCTTTTCATGGCGTTTTTTAGGCCAAGGATCTGAAAAATTCAGATACAAGCGATCAATCTCACCGTCTTCAAAGTAGTCAGTCAAGTCAGAACCATCTACCCACAAAAGCTTAATATTAGGTACTCCAACTTCAAGCACCTTGTCCAAAGCATAACTCAAAACAGACTTTTGAATATCAATCCCAATATAGTTGATGTCAGGATTTTGTTTGGCCATACCTGAAACAAAGGCACCTTTTCCACTTCCAACTTCCACATGAATGGGATTGTCATTGCCAAACAAGTCCCGCCATTTCCCCTTGGCTTCTAAGGGATTAAGGACCACATACTGGGGATTTGCCTCTAGTAATTCTGTCGCTCCTTTACGATTTCTAACTCTCATCTTCTCTTTCCATACTTGTCTCGGAAGTGACGCAAGCCATGAATCTCCCGATTGACATTTTCTAAATCTTGGTTCATATAATACTTGGAAATCTGGCTCAAATAAGACAATTGACCGTACCAATATAATTTACTTAATACTGTTTGATTGTACTTGTAACCGTAGTAGGTCAACCATTCCTTCCACTGATGTTCTGGAATATAATGGCAGAGCATATGGGCCACATCAAACATGCGGTCGGTCAAGCGAACCGAATCCCAATCTACCAAATAAATCAAGCCACTATCTGTCTCAATCCAATTACTATGTCGTACATCTCCATGGACAATGGTCGCATGGTCCTCTCTAAATCCTGGAATAGTTTGACGTAAATCAGCCATCACTTCACTGATAAAATGATTTTTACGCAAAGCATCTGGAACCGTTTCCTGCCAAGACTGTAGTAAATCTACAGGTGTTTCCATGGCATAACCCAAACGACTCAACTGTGTCATCAAAGGACGTGAGCGATGAAGGCGGGTTAAAATATTGACGATTTGTTTACGATTCATATCATAGGGGGTCAATATCTTGCCAGTCAACCATTCTTGAGCACACATATCACGCCCATCTGCCAAACGGCGACTCCATAATAATTGTGGAGCAATTTGTTCTCTAGCTAGACCAGGTAGGATTGGAGAGGTGTTCATTTTTACAAAGATACGCTTCCCATCAGGATAGCTACCCATATAAGCCTTGCCACTTTTCCCAGGTATGGGAGTCAGTGTTAGCTCATTATCACCCAAATCCATTTCTTTCCTCCGTATAAAGTTTCCTTACTATTCTACTAGTTTTTGGCCTATTCGTCAACCGCTCCAGACCCGATTCTCAAAGAAAAGCCTCTGGATTGGCTTAGGTATCATTATAGAAAGAAAAAGGTAAGCACAATCTCCTACTTACCTTTTCATGATTTTTATAAATAATATAAGAGTGGCCAAGCATTGTAAAACATGTGGACTAGAGTAGAAACCCATAGGTTTTGGCTCTTTTTATAAGCAAAGCCCAGTAACAAGCCCCCAAGTAGATAAAAAATAAACGAAGGGACATTAGAAGGTCCATGCATGAAAGAAAAGAGAGAGGAAGTTAGCACAAGCCCTAACCAAGAGTTGTCAAAAACCGCACCTTGAAGAAGTCCTCTGAAAATGAGTTCCTCCTGGATGGGGCCAAAAACTGAGGTAGCCAAAATCAAAGACAGAGAAATTCCTCTGCTGACTTCCGCCAAGTGTTGAACTCCTGCGCCAGAAGAAACAGCGAAGAAATGAATATAAACCAGCGTCTCAAGTACACTTAGAAGAAAGATTGCAATGAAAAGCAAAAGGTCTTTCTTGCTTAACATCCCAAAAGAAATCATGTCAAACTTTCTAGCATAAGCAACACTCAGCGAGGTTACTAGAAGACTTACAATAATCAATTCAGATTCATTTTGAAAAAAATCCCCATGGTTAATCGTATAAGGAACTGTAATGACGATTAGTAGTACTAAAAATCCAAAACACAAGGCATGAAATTTATCAAAAAACTCCATAAAATTATCCTCCCCACCAAACAGACTTCCCTACACGTCATCCTTTAGCTCTAACCTTTCCAAAACAAACCATTTGAGTAACCAAAATCCGACCACATAACCAGATCCTAAGAAGATAGCCATTAAAGCTAGCATGGGATTTAGGAAATAAAAGGCCACAACAGATACAAAGGTTAGCACAAAAACATTAAAGGCAATGGCGTCAGAAGCCAAGACCAGAATATAAGGTGTCAACCAGTCTAAGGTTTTTGAATCTAGGAAAAATAAGTGTTTATACATGATGACCTCCTCTATGGCTGAAAAGCAAGCCTTTTGTTTTTTACCCCAAGACCCTATGTAGAAAAGTGATTAAAAATGGTAAGTTTGCGATGATATTATTAATCACATGCACCGCATAGGATGGGTAAATGCTCTTGGTATAGCGAGTCAAACCAGCAAAAATGATTCCAAATGTTGTAAAAACGAAAATATCTAACAGACTAGGCAGACTTAAAAAATGAGGAAGAGCAAACAAAATGGAAGGAAGAAGCAAATCAGGGCCAAATCGCGAATGTTTAAAGAAAGCATGTTGCAACAACCCCCTATAGATCAATTCTTCCATCAGTGGCACTAGAAAGAACAAAGTTATATAGATACCTAGCTCAGCAAAGTTAGTCCCACTATAACCAATCAATACAGCCCAACCTTCAGCAGTTGACTGAGCATGTTTAGCTGTCTGAACGTTAAAAGAGATAACGTTAAAAGAGATCTGGAGCACTACCACTAATACTGTCAAAATCGAATACCAAAGCCATTTTTTTCTTGGAATGTGAAAGAGATAACCATGACCTGTCTTAACCAGAATCCAAATCATGACTCCGCTAAATAGCACACTCAAGATATTTCGAATCCAGAAAAAATTTCCTATCTGAGAAGAAAATTGCCAATAATTTTGGACAATAAGCGTCAGCTGAGAAAGACCAAATACGAAAAATAAGTAAGAGAAGACTGCACTTATTTTGAAGAGAAACTGATACTTTTTCATAGAAACTCTTCCTCATTTCTTATATTTCAGTCTATATTCCACATAAATGAAAACCTGCTCCTATATAACCAAGGTCACGATAACCACGCGGACAGTACCCACTTACTGGAAAAGGACCTGAATTTTTTAATATAGAAGGGTAAGAACCAAATGGACTTTCATTATAGGCATACCCTCTATAAATATCAGATACATCCCCACCCTCTATATGATCAAGCATTTCAGTATCCATAATTTCAAATTGTTCCATCATTTTTGTATCCATGACAAATACTCCTTTTTATTTTTAATTTTTGTCCTGTTGCAACTTTGACAAGTTTAGTAT
>NZ_CAJZDT010000034.1:0-14547 GCF_915066115.1 uncultured Streptococcus sp.
GTGCGTTTTAAATCAGGCTTGTTAGCCATTTTAGGACGTCCCAATGTTGGGAAGTCAACTTTTTTAAATCATGTCATGGGGCAAAAGATTGCCATCATGAGTGACAAGGCGCAGACAACGCGCAACAAAATCATGGGAATTTACACGACTGATAAGGAGCAAATTGTCTTTATCGACACACCAGGGATTCACAAACCTAAAACAGCTCTCGGAGATTTCATGGTCGAATCTGCCTATAGTACCCTTCGTGAAGTGGATACCGTCCTTTTTATGGTACCTGCTGATGAGGCGCGTGGTAAGGGCGACGATATGATTATCGAGCGTCTCAAGGCTGCTAAGGTTCCTGTTATTCTGGTGGTGAACAAGATTGATAAGGTTCACCCAGACCAGCTTTTATCTCAGATTGATGACTTCCGAAATCAGATGGACTTCAAGGAAATTGTTCCAATCTCAGCTCTTCAGGGAAATAACGTCTCTCGTCTAGTGGATATTTTGAGTGAAAATCTAGATGAAGGTTTCCAATATTTCCCGTCTGATCAAATCACAGACCATCCAGAACGATTCTTGGTTTCAGAAATGGTTCGCGAGAAAGTCTTGCACCTAACTCGTGAAGAGATTCCGCATTCTGTTGCAGTAGTAGTGGATTCTATGAAACGAGATGAAGAGACAGACAAGGTTCATATCCGTGCAACCATCATGGTCGAGCGCGATAGCCAAAAAGGGATTATCATCGGTAAAGGTGGCGCTATGCTTAAGAAAATTGGTAGCATGGCCCGTCGTGATATCGAACTCATGCTAGGAGACAAGGTCTTCCTAGAAACCTGGGTCAAGGTCAAGAAAAACTGGCGAGATAAAAAGCTAGATTTGGCTGACTTTGGCTATAATGAAAAAGAATACTAAGTAGAGGTGGGCTCATGCCTGCTTCTTGTTTTTACAGAAGGAGGACTTATGCCGGAATTACCTGAGGTTGAAACCGTTCGACGTGGTTTGGAAAAATTGATTTTGGGAAAGAAGATTTCGAGTGTAGAAATTCGCTATCCCAAGATGATTAAGACGGATTTGGACGAGTTTCGAAAGGAAGTGCCTGGTCAAGTTGTTGAGTCAATGGGACGTCGTGGTAAATATTTACTTTTCTACCTGACAGACAAGGTCTTGATTTCCCATTTGCGGATGGAGGGCAAGTATTTTTACTATCCAGACAAAGTACCTGAACGCAAGCATGCCCATGTTTTCTTTCAGTTTGAAGATGGTGGCACGCTTGTTTATGAGGATGTACGCAAGTTTGGTACTATGGAACTCTTGGCGCCTGACCTTTTGGAAGCCTACTTTATTTCTAAAAAACTAGGGCCTGAACCAAGCGAACAAGACTTTGATTTGCAGAACTTTCAAGCTGCCCTTGCCAAGTCCAAAAAGCCTATCAAATCCCATCTCCTAGACCAGACCTTGGTAGCTGGACTAGGCAATATCTATGTGGATGAGGTTCTCTGGCGAGCTCAGCTTCATCCAGCTAGACCTTCCCAGACTTTGACAGTAGCAGAAGCGACTGCCATTCATGACCAGACCATTGCTGTATTGGGACAGGCTGTTGAAAAAGGTGGTTCCACCATCCGAACTTATACCAATGCCTTTGGGGAAGATGGGACCATGCAGGATTTTCATCAAGTCTATGACAAGGCTGGTCAAGAATGTTCACGTTGTGGCACCATCATTGAGAAAATCCAACTAGGCGGACGTGGAACTCACTTTTGTCCTCAGTGCCAAAGGAGGGGCTGATGGGAAAAATCATCGGAATCACTGGGGGAATTGCCTCTGGTAAGTCAACCGTGACAAATTTTCTAAGAAAGCAAGGCTTTCAAGTAGTGGATGCCGACGCAGTCGTCCACCAACTACAGAAACCTGGTGGTCGTCTGTTTGAGGCTCTAGTACAGCACTTTGGGCAAGAAATTATATTAGAAAACGGAGAACTCAATCGCCCTATCCTAGCTAGTCTTATCTTTTCAAATCCTGAAGAGCGAGAATGGTCTAGGATAACTCAAGGAGAGATTATCCGTGAGGAACTAGCTACGTTGAGAGACCAGTTGGCTCAGACAGAAGAGATTTTCTTCATGGATATTCCCTTGCTTTTTGAACAAGACTATGCCTCTTGGTTTGATGAGACTTGGTTGGTCTATGTGGACCGAGATATCCAAGTGGAACGCTTAATGAAAAGGGACCGCTTGTCCAAAGATGAAGCCGAGTTTCGTCTGGCAGCCCAGTGGCCTTTAGAGAAAAAGAAAGATTTGGCCAGCCATGTTTTAAACAACAATGGCAATCAGGACCAGCTTCTTACTCAGGTGTTCTCCCTGCTTGAGGGAGGTAGCGAAGATGACAGAGATTAACTGGAAGGATAATCTGCGCATTGCCTGGTTTGGTAATTTTCTGACAGGAGCCAGTATTTCTTTGGTTGTGCCTTTTATGCCCATCTTTGTGGAAAATCTAGGTGTAGGAAGTGATCAAGCTGCTTTTTATGCAGGTTTAGCTATTTCTGTCTCTGCCATTTCTGCAGCACTTTTCTCTCCTATCTGGGGCATCCTTGCTGACAAATACGGTCGAAAGCCCATGATGATTCGGGCTGGCCTTGCCATGACTATCACTATGGGAGGTTTGGCCTTTGTGCCAAATATCTATTGGTTGATTTTTCTTCGTTTACTAAATGGTGTATTTGCGGGATTTGTTCCTAATGCCACAGCCTTGATAGCCAGTCAGGTTCCCAAGGAGAAATCAGGCTCTGCCTTAGGCACTTTGTCTACAGGTGTAGTTGCAGGTACTCTAACTGGTCCCTTTATTGGTGGCTTTATCGCAGAATTATTTGGAATTCGTACGGTTTTCTTACTGGTTGGTAGTTTTCTGTTTTTAGCTGCTATTTTGACTATTTGCTTTATCAAGGAAGAGTTTCAACCAGTAGCCAAGGAAAAGGCCATCCCAACAAAGGAATTATTTACATCAGTTAAATATCCCTATCTCTTGGTCAACCTCTTTCTGACCAGTTTTGTCATCCAATTTTCAGCCCAATCAATCGGCCCTATCTTAGCTCTGTATGTACGCGAATTAGGCCAAACAGAGAATCTTCTTTTTGTCTCTGGTTTGATTGTGTCCAGTATGGGCTTTTCCAGCATGATAAGTGCAGGAGTCATGGGCAAGTTAGGTGACAAGGTGGGCAATCATCGTCTCTTGGTTGTAGCCCAGTTTTATTCAGTTATCATCTATCTTCTCTGTGCTAATGCTTCTAGCCCCCTTCAACTAGGCCTCTATCGTTTCCTCTTTGGATTGGGAACCGGTGCCTTGATTCCCGGAGTTAATGCCCTTCTCAGCAAGATAACGCCCAAAGCTGGTATTTCGAGGGTCTTTGCCTTCAATCAGGTATTCTTTTATCTGGGAGGTGTCGTTGGGCCTATGGCAGGTTCTGCAGTAGCAGGTCAATTTGGCTACCATGCAGTCTTTTATGCGACAAGCCTTTGTGTTGCCTTTAGTTGTCTCTTTAACCTGCTTCAATTTCGAACATTATTAAAAGTAAAGGAAATCTAGTGCGAGTAAAAATTAATCTCAAATGCTCCTCTTGTGGCAGTATCAATTACCTAACTAGTAAAAATTCAAAAACCCATCCAGACAAGATTGAGGTTTTAAAGTATTGTCCCAAGGAAAGAAAAGTAACCCTACATCTTGAATCTAAGTAGATTTTATGGTAAAATAATAGGGATTTTAAGGAGTTTGATATGTATAACCTATTATTAACCATTTTATTAGTATTATCTGTTGTGATTGTGATTGCGATTTTCATGCAACCAACCAAAAACCAATCCAGCAATGTATTTGATGCCAGCTCAGGTGATTTGTTTGAACGCAGTAAAGCACGCGGTTTTGAAGCTGTAATGCAGCGTTTGACAGGGATTTTAGTCTTTTTCTGGCTAGCCATTGCCTTAGCATTGACGGTATTATCAAGTAGATAAGAAAATAATGGGCAGGACTAGGTCTTTGCCTCTTTTTATTTTTAAAGGATGTTTGAGAAGGTTTTACAGTAAAAGAAAATAAAAAATCTAGAAAGAAAATATGAAAGATAGAATAAAAGAATATTTACAAGACAAGGGAAAGGTGACTGTTAATGACCTGGCTCAGGCTTTGGGAAAAGACGGTTCCAAGGATTTTCGTGAGTTGATTAAAACCTTGTCCCTAATGGAAAGAAAGCACCAGATACGCTTTGAAGAAGATGGCAGTCTGACCTTGGAAGTTAAGAAAAAACATGAGATTACCCTCAAGGGGATTTTTCATGCCCATAAAAATGGCTTTGGTTTTGTTAGTCTGGAAGGGGAAGAGGACGACCTTTTTGTAGGAAAGAACGATGTTAACTACGCTATTGATGGTGATACCGTTGAGGTCGTCATCAAAAAAGTCGCTGACCGTAACAAGGGAACAGCAGCGGAAGCAAAAATTATTGATATCCTAGAACACAGTTTGACAACCGTTGTTGGACAAATCGTTCTGGATCAGGAAAAACCTAAGTATGCGGGTTACATCCGTTCGAAAAACCAGAAAATCAGTCAACCCATCTATGTTAAGAAACCAGCCCTTAAACTCGAGGGAACCGAAGTTCTCAAGGTCTTTATCGATAAATACCCAAGCAAGAAACATGATTTCTTTGTTGCGAGTGTTCTCGATGTGGTGGGGCATTCAACGGATGTCGGAATTGATGTCCTTGAGATTTTGGAGTCTATGGACATTATATCAGAGTTTCCAGATGCTGTTGTCAAGGAAGCTGAAAGTGTGCCGGATGTTCCGTCTCAAAAGGATATGGAAGGTCGTTTGGATTTAAGAGATGAGATTACCTTTACTATTGACGGTGCTGATGCCAAGGACTTGGACGATGCGGTACATATCAAGGAATTGAAAAATGGCAATCTGGAGCTAGGTGTTCACATCGCAGACGTTTCCTACTATGTGACTGAGGGTTCTGCCCTTGATAAGGAAGCCCTTAACCGTGCGACTTCTGTCTATGTGACAGACCGAGTGGTGCCAATGCTTCCAGAGCGTTTGTCAAATGGCATCTGCTCTCTCAATCCTCAAGTTGATCGCTTGACCCAGTCTGCCATTATGGAGATTGATAAACATGGTCGTGTGGTCAACTACACCATCACACAAACAGTTATCAAGACCAGTTTTCGTATGACCTATAGCGATGTCAATGATATCCTAGCTGGCGACGAGGAGAAGAGACAAGAATATCAGAAAATTGTTCCAAGTATCGAACTCATGGCCAAGCTCCATGAAATTTTAGAAAACATGCGTGTGAAACGTGGAGCCCTCAATTTCGACACCAATGAAGCCAAGATTTTAGTGGATAAACAAGGTAAGCCTGTTGATATCGTTCTTCGTCAGCGTGGTGTTGCCGAGCGCATGATTGAGTCCTTTATGTTGATGGCCAACGAAACAGTTGCCGAGCATTTCAGCAAGTTGGATTTGCCTTTCATCTATCGAATTCACGAGGAGCCTAAGGCTGAAAAGGTTCAGAAGTTTATTGATTATGCTTCAAGTTTTGGATTGCGCATTTATGGGACTGCTAGTGAGATTAGCCAGGAGGCACTTCAAGACATCATGCGTACTGTTGAGGGAGAACCTTATGCAGATGTATTGTCCATGATGCTTCTCCGTTCCATGCAACAGGCCCGCTATTCGGAGCACAATCACGGCCATTATGGATTAGCGGCTGACTATTATACTCACTTTACTAGTCCGATTCGTCGTTATCCAGACCTTCTTGTTCATCGAATGATTCGTGATTATGGCCGTTCTAAGGAAATAGCAGAGCATTTTGAACAAGTGATTCCAGAGATTGCGACCCAGTCTTCCAACCGTGAACGTCGTGCTATTGAGGCTGAGCGTGAAGTCGAAGCTATGAAAAAGGCTGAGTACATGGAAGAATACGTGGGTGAAGAGTACGATGCGGTTGTGTCTAGCATCGTCAAATTTGGTCTCTTTGTTGAATTGCCAAACACGGTTGAAGGCTTGATTCATATCACTAATTTACCTGAATTTTATCATTTTAATGAACGTGATTTAACCCTTCGTGGGGAAAAGTCAGGAACAACCTTCCGTGTAGGTCAGCAGATTCGTATTCGGGTTGAAAGAGCTGACAAGATGACGGGTGAGATTGATTTCTCTTACATTCCAAGTGAATTTGATGTGATTGAAAAAGGCTTGAAACAGTTTAGTCACAATGATAGAGGGCGTGGTTCAAGTCGTCGTTCAGATAAGAAGGAAGACAAGAGAAAATCAGGTCGCTCAAATGATAAACGCAAGCATTCACAAAAAGACAAGAAGAAAAAAGGCAAGAAACCTTTTTATAAGGAAGTAGCTAAGAAAGGAGCCAAGCATGGCAAAGGGCGAGGGAAAGGTCGTCGCACAAAATAAAAAGGCGCACCACGACTATACAATCGTAGATACGCTAGAGGCAGGAATGGTCCTGACTGGAACTGAAATCAAGAGCGTTCGAGCAGCTCGAATCAATCTTAAGGACGGCTTTGCCCAAGTAAAAAATGGGGAAGTCTGGTTGAGTAATGTTCATATCGCGCCTTACGAAGAGGGCAATATCTGGAACCAGGAACCAGAACGTCGCCGCAAACTCCTACTCCATAAGAAGCAAATCCAAAAATTGGAACAAGAGACTAAAGGAACAGGAATGACGCTGGTTCCTCTTAAGGTCTATATCAAAGATGGCTACGCTAAACTCCTTTTAGGACTTGCTAAAGGGAAACATGACTATGATAAGAGAGAGTCTATCAAACGTCGTGAACAAAACCGCGATATCGCGCGTGTCATGAAAGCTGTCAACCAGCGATAAAAAGAGGAATGAAAATGGAAAAACTAGTTGCCTATAAACGTATGCCACTGTGGAATAAACAAACAATGCCTGAAGCTGTCCAGCAGAAACACAATACCAAGGTCGGGACTTGGGGAAAGATTACTGTTGTAAAAGGAGCTCTCAAGTTTATTGAGTTGACTGAAGATGGTGAGGTTCTAGCTGAACACCTCTTTAAAGCAGGTGCAGACAATCCCATGGCGCAACCTCAAGCCTGGCACCGAGTGGAGGCTGCCACAGACGATGTGGAATGGTACTTGGAATTTTATTGTAAACCTGAGGATTATTTCCCTAAGAAATATAATACTAATCCTGTTCATTCAGAAGTTCTAGAGGCTATGCAAACGGTGAAACCGGGTAAAGCCTTGGATTTGGGCTGTGGTCAGGGGCGTAATTCCCTCTTTTTAGCCCAGCAAGGCTTTGATGTGACAGCTGTAGATCAAAATGAATTGGCCCTTGAAATCTTGCAAAGCATTGTGGAGCAAGAGGACCTAGACATGCCTGTTGGTCTTTACGATATCAATTCAGCCAGCATTGGGAAAGAGTATGATTTTATCGTTTCGACGGTTGTTCTCATGTTTCTGCAAGCGGACCGGATTCCAGATATCATTAAAAACATGCAGGAGAAAACCAGTGTTGGTGGTTACAATCTAATCGTTTGTGCCATGGACACGGAGGATTATCCTTGCTCAGTGAACTTCCCATTCACATTTAAAGAAGGAGAACTGGCAGACTATTACAAGGACTGGGAATTGGTTAAGTACAATGAAAATCCAGGACATCTGCACCGTCGCGATGAGAATGGAAATCGTATTCAACTACGCTTTGCGACCATGCTAGCTAAGAAAATCAAATAAACACACATGAAGATTAGGAATTTTTCTGATCTTTTTTCTTTTTTACGAATAATATAGAAAAGGAGGGAAATCATGTTTGTTGCGAGAGATGCTAGGGGAGAGTTGGTAAATGTATTAGAGGATAAGCTTGAGAAGCAAGCATACACCTGCCCGGCTTGTGGAGGTCAGCTCCGTTTGCGTCAAGGTTCAAGTGTACGGACCCATTTTGCCCATAAATCCTTAAAAGACTGTGAATATTCCTTTGAAAATGAAAGTCCAGAACACTTAGCCAATAAGGAATCTCTCTATCAGTGGTTGAAAAAAGAGTCAGATGTTCAATTAGAATACCCCCTTCCAGAGCTTAAACAGATTGCGGATGTATTTGTAAATGGCAATCTAGCTTTAGAGGTTCAGTGTAGCACCTTACCACAAAAACTTCTTAAAGAGCGCAGTGAGGGCTATCGTAGTCAGGGTTACCAAGTACTATGGTTGCTGGGGGAAAAACTTTGGCTCAAGGAGCGTTTGACCCGTCTGCAAGAAGGTTTTCTTTATTTCAGTCAAAACATGGGCTTTTATGTTTGGGAATTAGACAAAGAAAAACAAGTTTTAAGACTCAAATACCTGATTCATCAAGACCTCCGCGGGAAACTCCATTATCAAATCAAAGAGTTTCCCTATGGTCAAGCTAGTTTATTGGAAATATTGCGTTTCCCCTATAAGAAACAAAAAATCTCTTATTTTACAGTTTCTCAGGACAAGGCCATCTGTTGCTATATCCGGAAACAACTGTTTTATCAAAATCCTTTTTGGATGAAAGAACAAGCAGAAGCCTATCAGAAGGGAGAAAATCTCCTGACTTATGGCTTAAAAGAATGGTATCCACAAATTCGACCACTAGTAGGTGATTTTTGCCAAATTGAGCAAGATTTGACTCGCTATTATCAGTATTTTCAAACCTATTACCAAAAAAATCCTCAAAATGATTGGCAAAAGCTTTACCCACCAGCCTTTTATCAGCAATATTTCTTGAAAAATATGGTAGAATAGAAAGGATGGAGGAATCTAATGGTATTACAAAGACATGAAATAAATGAAAAAGATACATGGGATCTATCAACGATTTACCCAACTGACAAAGCTTGGGAAGAAGCCTTAAAAGAGTTAACAGAAAAATTGGAGACAGTAGCCCAGTATGAAGGCCATCTCTTGGATAGTGCGGATAGCCTACTTGAAATCACTGAATTTTCTCTTGAGATGGAACGCCAAATGGAGAAGCTTTACGTTTATGCTCATATGAAAAATGATCAGGACACTCGTGAAGCCAAGTATCAAGAGTACTATGCCAAGGCAATTACTCTATACAGCCAGCTGGACCAAGCCTTTTCATTCTATGAGCCTGAATTTATGGAAATTAGTGAAAAGCAGTATGCTGACTTTTTAGAGGCTCAACCAAAATTGCAGGTTTATCAACACTATTTTGACAAACTTTTACAAGGAAAAGACCACGTTTTGTCACAACGTGAAGAAGAACTATTGGCTGGAGCTGGAGAAATCTTTGGTTCGGCAAGTGAAACCTTCGCTATCTTGGACAATGCGGATATTGTTTTCCCTTATGTTCTTGGCGATGATGGTAAGGAAGTTCAGCTATCTCATGGAACTTACACACGTTTGATGGAGTCTAAAAATCGTGAGGTTCGCTGTGGTGCCTATCAAGCCCTTTATGCGACTTATCAACAATTCCAACACACCTATGCTAAAACCTTGCAAACCAATGTTAAGGTGCAAAACTACCGAGCAAAAGTTCGCAACTACAAGAGTGCTCGTCATGCAGCCCTAGCGGCCAATTTTGTTCCAGAGAGTGTTTATGACAATTTGGTAGCAGCAGTTCGCAAGCATTTGCCACTCTTGCATCGTTACCTAGAGCTTCGTTCAAAGATTTTGGGGATTTCAGACCTCAAGATGTACGATGTCTACACACCGCTTTCGTCTGTTGAATACAGTTTTACCTACCAAGAAGCCTTGAAAAAGGCAGAAGATGCCTTGGCAGTCTTGGGTGAAGATTATTTGAGCCGTGTTAAACGTGCCTTCAGTGAGCGTTGGATTGATGTTTACGAAAACCAAGGTAAGCGTTCAGGTGCCTACTCTGGTGGTTCTTACGATACAAATGCCTTTATGCTTCTTAACTGGCAGGACAATCTAGACAATCTCTTTACCCTTGTCCATGAAACAGGTCACAGTATGCACTCAAGCTATACTCGTGAAACGCAGCCTTATGTTTACGGAGATTATTCTATCTTCTTGGCTGAGATTGCTTCAACAACAAACGAAAATATCTTGACGGAGAAATTGTTGGAAGAAGTGGAAGATGACGCAACGCGCTTTGCTATCCTCAATAACTTCCTAGATGGTTTCCGTGGAACAGTCTTCCGCCAAACTCAATTTGCTGAGTTTGAACACGCTATCCACCAAGCGGATCAAAATGGGGAAGTCTTGACAAGTGATTTCCTAAATAAACTCTACGCAGACTTGAACCAAGAGTATTATGGATTGAGCAAGGAAGATAATCCTGAAATCCAATACGAGTGGGCACGCATTCCACACTTCTACTATAACTACTATGTATATCAATATTCAACAGGTTTTGCAGCAGCCTCAGCCTTGGCTGAAAAGATTGTTCATGGTAGTCAAGAAGACCGTGACCGTTATATCGACTACCTCAAGGCAGGGAAGTCTGATTATCCACTCAATGTCATGAGAAAAGCTGGTGTTGATATGGAGAAGGAAGACTACCTCAACGATGCCTTTGCAGTCTTTGAACGCCGTTTAAATGAGTTTGAAGCTCTTGTTGAAAAATTGGGATTGGCATAAAATGGTTGAATCGTATAGTAAAAATGCCAACCATAACATGCGTCGTCCTGTTGTCAAAGAAGAAATTGTAGACTTGATGCGCCAGCGTCAAAAGCAAGTTACAGGCTCTTTGAAAGAATTGGAAGACTTTGCTCGCAAGGAAAATATTCCCATCATTCCTCATGAAACGGTTGCTTATTTCCGTTTTCTCATGGAAACAATGCAACCTAAAAACATTCTGGAAATTGGGACAGCTATCGGGTTTTCAGCCCTCTTGATGGCAGAACATGCACCAAATGCCAAGATTACAACCATTGACCGAAATCCAGAAATGATTGGTTTTGCCAAGGAAAATTTTGCCCAGTTTGACAGTCGTAAGCAAATCACGCTTATAGAAGGAGATGCGGTAGATGTCTTATCTACCTTGACAGAGTCTTATGATTTCGTCTTTATGGATTCTGCCAAGTCTAAATACATCGTCTTTCTGCCAGAAATCCTCAAACATTTGGAAGTCGGTGGTGTGGTTGTCTTGGATGATATTTTTCAAGGTGGTGATGTTGCCAAGGACATTATGGAAGTCCGTCGTGGTCAGCGAACCATTTATCGAGGCCTTCAAAGACTATTTGACGCAACATTAGACAATCCAGGACTCACCGCAACATTAGTACCTCTGGGTGACGGCATTCTCATGCTTCGTAAAAATGTAGCAGATGTTCAATTGCCTGACAGCGAATGATTTCAGAAAAATTTAAGAAAATATAGTAAAATAGATAGGGTAATACTTATCTCAAAGGAGTAGACATGAAAAAAAAATTATTGGCAGGTGCCATTACACTATTATCAGTAGCAACTTTAGCAGCTTGTTCTAAAGGTTCAGAAGGAGCAGACCTTATCAGCATGAAAGGGGATGTCATCACAGAACATCAATTTTATGAGCAAGTAAAAATCAATCCTTCAGCCCAACAAGTCTTGTTGAACTTGACTATTCAAAAAGTATTTGAGAAGCAATATGGCTCAGAAGTAGATGACAAAGAAATCGATGATATCATTTCTGGAGAAGAAAAACAATATGGTGAGAATTACCAACGTGTCTTATCACAATCAGGTATGACTCTTGAAACACGTAAAGCACAAATTCGTACAAGTAAATTAGTTGAATTTGCAGTTAAAAAGGCTGCAGAAGCTGAATTAACTGATGAAGCATATAAGAAAGCATTTGAGAGCTATACTCCGGACGTAACTGCTCAAATTATTCGTCTTGATAATGAGGATAAAGCGAAAGAAGTCCTCGAAAAAGCCAAGGCAAGTGGCGCAGATTTCGCTCAATTAGCTAAAGATAACTCAACTGATGAGAAAACCAAAGCGAACGGTGGTGAAATTACTTTTGATTCAGCTTCAACAGAGGTACCAGATCAAGTTAAGAAAGCAGCTTTTGCCTTGGATGTTAATGGTATTTCTGATGTCATTACAGCTACTGGTACTCAAGCATACAGCAGTCAATATTACATTGTAAAACTCATTAAGAAAACAGAAAAGTCATCTAATATCGATGACTACAAAGAAAAATTGAAAACTGTTATCTTGACTCAAAAACAAAATGACGCATCATTTGTTCAAAGCATTATCGGAAAAGAATTGCAAGCAGCCAACATCAAGGTTAAAGACCAAGCCTTCCAAAATATCTTTACTCAATACATCGGTGGTGGAGATTCAAGCTCAAGCAGTTCTTCAAAAGAATAAAACAGAAAAGAGCCAAGTGCTCTTTTTCTTATGAGAAAATCTTCTATCTTGAGGGTAAGAGTTTTTTTCTTTCGGAAAAAATGGTATAATAGCAATCAAAACTAGAAAATAAACGGAATTTGGGAATAATTTCTTTTGTTCTCATTAGATTGGTGATACTATGAAGATTAGTAAGAGGCACCTGTTAAACTATTCTATTCTAGTTCCTTACTTGCTTTTATCTATTTTGGGCTTGATTGTAGTTTATTCTACAACCAGTGCCATTCTTATCGAAGAAGGTAAAAGTGCCCTCCAATTGGTTCGAAGTCAGGGAATGTTTTGGATACTTAGTTTAATATTGATTGCCTTGATATATAAGCTGAAACTGAATTTTTTAAGAAAAGAACGACTCTTATTTATTGTTATGTTTGTTGAGCTGATTCTTTTAGCTCTGGCTCGGATAATTGGTACGCCAGTCAATGGAGCCTATGGTTGGATTTCAGTAGGACCTTTGACCATTCAGCCAGCAGAGTATTTGAAGATTATCATCGTCTGGTACTTGGCCCAACGTTTTTCAAAACAACAGGATGAAATTGGGATTTACGATTTTCAAGTTTTAACTCAAAATCAATGGATTCCTCGTGCTTTTAATGATTGGCGCTTCGTCCTACTAGTAATGATAGGAAGTTTAGCTATTTTCCCAGATTTGGGGAATGCTACCATCCTAGTTCTTGTCGCCTTGATTATGTATACAGTTAGTGGAATTGCTCATCGTTGGTTTATAGTCTTTATCGGTGTATTATTTGGAGTTTCAGCCCTATCCTTATCAGCTATCTCTATGATCGGGGTTGATAAGTTTTCAAAAGTTCCAGTATTTGGTTACGTTGCTAAGCGTTTCAGTGCCTACTTTAATCCCTTTGCCGATTTGGCAGGGTCAGGCCACCAACTTGCAAATTCCTACTTTGCCATGGTAAATGGTGGGTGGTTTGGTCTAGGCTTAGGAAATTCAATCGAAAAACGTGGTTATTTACCAGAGGCCCATACAGACTTTGTATTTTCAATTGTTATTGAAGAGTTTGGATTTGTGGGAGCCAGCTTGATTTTAGCCCTTGTCTTTTTCCTGATTTTACGAATTATCCTAGTCGGTATTCGTGCTAAGAATCCCTTTAATTCCATGATGGCTATTGGGGTTGGGGGGATGATGCTGGTACAGGTATTTGTCAATATCGGTGGAATTTCTGGCATTATTCCTTCGACAGGAGTAACCTTCCCCTTCTTATCACAAGGAGGGAATAGTCTTCTGGTCTTGTCTGTAGCCATCGCCTTTGTCTTAAATATTGATGCAAGTGAAAAACGTGCCCAATTGTATGAGGAGTTAGAAGCTCACTCATCAAACTATATGTAGAGCTGAGAGTGGAAAGGATTACCTATGTCTCTTCAAAAATTAGAAAACTATAGTAATAAAGCTGTCGTGCAAGAAGAAGTATTGATTTTAACAGAATTGTTAGAAGATATCACTAAAAATATGCTTGCCCCAGAGACTTTTGAAAAAATCATGGAGTTGAAAGAATTATCAACTCAAGAAGATTATCAAGGCTTGAACCAATTGGTTACTAGTCTGACAAATGATGAAATGGCATATATTTCACGTTATTTCTCTATCTTGCCCCTCTTGATTAATATCTCAGAAGACGTTGATTTGGCCTATGAAATCAACCACCAAAATAATATCGATCAAGATTATCTTGGTAAATTGTCAGCAACTATCAAAATGGTTGCAGAAAAAGAAAATGCGGTTGAAATTCTAGAACACTTGAATGTTGTCCCTGTTTTGACTGCCCATCCAACACAAGTACAACGTAAGAGTATGTTGGATTTGACAAACCATATCCATACACTTTTGCGTAAGTACCGTGATGTGAAGTTAGGCTTGATTAATAAGGAAAAATGGCATAATGATCTCCGTCGTTACATTGAGATTATCATGCAAACAGACATGATTCGTGAAAAGAAATTGAAAGTAACCAATGAAATCACGAATGTTATGGAATACTACAATAGTTCATTCCTGAAGGCAGTTCCTCATTTGACTGCTGAGTACAAACGTCTGGCTAAAAAACATGGCTTGGAGTTGAAACATCCAAAACCAATTACCATGGGAATGTGGATTGGTGGAGACCGTGATGGGAATCCCTTTGTTACAGCAGATACTTTGAAGAAATCTGCCATGACCCAGTGTGAAGTCATCATGAACTA
>NZ_CAJZDT010000035.1:0-14417 GCF_915066115.1 uncultured Streptococcus sp.
CGCGTGCTCGTCGTGGCCGTCGCCTTGCGCTTCGCACGTCCCCGGCCCGTCCTGCCTTGCTTGTGCAAGAGAGCCGATAGTCTGCAAAAAATCATGTCCTTTTGGGACTAAAGGCGTGTAAAATTCACTTATGACGCTTGTTCCCACATCACAATAGCCACGCCCCTTGATACGCTTCTGAAAAAACTGCTTTTTCACATCTGAACCGAACAGCATACCGTAACCTAATTCACTGATACGCCCAAGTCCCACACGGAAATTGAAGTTATCTCTGATACCGTCCGAGAAATACTTTGCGTCTGGACGCTGGCAGGCAACGATAAGGAAATATCCTGCTTGTCGCCCTAACATAACGATTTTCTTTAACTGGCTAAGCAGGCTTACGCTTTCTTTCGTCCCCAGCATTTCAAAAAATGCTACATATTCATCAAAGATAAGAAAGCAGGGTGGCAGTCCCAGATAGGCATAGTTTTCGCCAGTCTTATAGTTCGGGTGTCGTTTCATTTCCTCACTTCGCTGTACCATGCCCTCATAAAAGGCATGGACGCAATCTATCATTTCTTCTTTGGTATGATACACATTTCCCATAACTGTCCCTAAGTCTGCAAGGTCACCGTTTTTCGGGTCTAAGATATAAAGGACAGCGTTGGTATGCAGTAAGGCTTCAATGAGCGTCAGCAGAAAATAGGTTTTACCGCCACCAGTCCCACCAGCAATCAGAGCGTGGGGGAGTGCGTCATATTCCCAGACAAGATTTTTCATCAGCTTTAGACAGCCATTTTCTGCCCGTACTTCATCAATGGTAATGCGGTTCGCTATCATATCATAAAGCAGAGTATATTCGATATAGCCGTCATGCAGGGTCTTGTCGGTCAGCTCACAATACAAGCCACTTTCCAATTTATCCTCTAACCGTAAAAGCTGGTCTTGATATTTCCCCAGCGTAATTTCACAGCGGATATGAAGCAGTCCTTTTTCCATTTGATAATAAATCTTTGGAAACCAGACGATTTTTTCCCTTGATCTGCTTTGCAGGTCAGTAAAAAAACCGCTGTCTTGTACAGTATCGGCTTCATACCACTTATTTTCCAGTATCATTCTTGCCAGCTTTTGACGGTGCAGGAGCTTCTTGAAATCGTCGTAACAGAAACGGTAATACAGAAAAGCGACCAATGCACAAACACCAATCGCTACCAGTATGGTTATGAAGTTGTAAGGGGAAAGCGTCAAGCCATTCTCTAACAAGCTGAAATGCTCCCAATCGGTACGTATGAGCTGTTTGATATTCAGTAGCAGGAGAACCGCTACGAATACAAACAGAAGCGTCCCTATGGAAAAGTGATAGACAAGGTGCTTGTCGCTGGCTCTGATACGGTGTCCTTTGTTCCAAATCATACGCATAAATCAATCACTCCTTTCTGGGTACGAAAAAAGCAGTCAATCCTAAGACTAACTGCTTTGTGTGAGGATATGAAATTGTCAAACTGGGATTTAACGCATACAGGCATTGACAAATTTCATAGGTACGTCCATGCGTTCTGCTACTTGTTCTGGTGTCATTCCACTGTTTAAGAAACGCTTGCATACTATTTTCATGTTCTCGCCAACTTCGATAATATGTTTATCTGGGTCATAGAAACGAACAACACGCTGTCCCCATGAATGTTCTACAATAGGGTGGACATATTCAACATCACATTCTTTCAGCTTATCCGCAAATTCATCAAAATTATCTTCTTCAAAGTAAATTTCAAAGTTATTGCCACCAAAAGAAATATCGCTTTTCCCGATAAAATCTTTATATGTTTCAACTGTCTGCAAAGCCAAACCGCCCGTTAAAGTTTTATTTGCTCCAAAATCCATAATCACATGAAGCCCGAAAACCTTTTTATAAAACTCAACTGATTTGTCTATATCTGTTACCACCAGCATAGGATTTTTTAATTTCATTTCCGTTACCTCCATAAGTTTCAATTTGTTCATTTCTTCATATCCATATTATAACAGTTCCATATATCCGCTACAATGAAAATCTATTCAGCAATCCTATTTTTTCGGCTGTCCCTGCGGTGTAGAGTTTTGTGAACTGCCTGCGTTCTGGTTGACTTTATTCTTCAATACAATATCCTCTGCCTTTACATACCAGTCCACATCTGCACCCGTATAGGTTTTTCGTGATACAGTATCGGCTACGGGATTGACAAGTTCCACGACTGCATTGTACGGAAATTCCCTTAACGGTACTTCTGGCGGTACAGACACGGGGATAATTCCACCATGCAGACTGCACTTCAAATCATAGATACGCTTTTTAAGCTGTGTACTCGGTGTTCCGTCCTCGTTCTGCAAGAACACATCACGCACCGCTGTAAATTTTAATTCTCCAAATGTTTTCTCTTTGTCAATAACAAACCCGTTTGATAATCTCATAAATTCTTCACTCCTTTACTTTTCTTCAACTGCTACAATATCATCAGCAACTAACACATAATCGGTATGTCCCATATCCCCGATTGCGTAACCTCTGCCGTATAACTTCGGATTGACAAGTTTTACTTTCTGCTCATACTTGAAATGCTTTTCGCCAGCCTGCACGGGAATTTCCACCACAACATTTTCGCCTTTCTGTATGTCAGAATAAAGGTTATAGCTTCGTCTGGCTATAACCTTGCGGTTGTTTTTATCCCTTTCAAAGATAGGCTCGCTTTCGCCTGCAAATTCAAGAGTTCCAAAAGACTGTGCCATATTTGGCACGACATATTTCATTTCCATATTGTTTTACCTCGTTTCTTTCTATATTTGATAAGTTTTTTGATTGTGATTTCTTATTCTGGCGGTTTGGAAAGTACCAGCAATCCCACAGATAGTAAAGGGTAAAATCAATGCTTCGCACCCTTGACTATCCGTGTTCTTGCAGGTTGTTGGCAGACAAGCCAGAATAAGCGGAAGTCTTCCGATACGTTATCAGCGGAGAGCGTGATTTTCCTTTTCTCATACTGTTACCGCCTTATGATTTCTTCATTTTACGGCGTTTATAGAAGAAGATACCTGCCAGTCCAGCACCAGAAGTCATAAGAAGTGCAAGCAGTCCGTAAAGGTTGGTGTTATCGCCCGTTTTGGGACTGTCGCTCGGTCTGCTAGGCTTTTCTGGTGTCTGTGGTGTTTCGGGTTTCTCTGGTTCTTCTGGTTTTTCCTTAAAGGCAATCGTCTGTCCCTTATCCTCAATATCCTTATGCTCGGTAACTTTCTTCGGCTCGTCTGGATTGCTTAAATCGTACAATTCTTCAAAAGTTACAAGCTGTTTGCCGTCAAGAGAAGTAGCGTCAAAGGTAAAGGCAACTTCCACTTTCATAGTTTCGCTGTCAGCGGTAAACGTATAATCACTTTCTACACGCTTTCCATTGATAAGAAGCTCTGCATTTTCTTCTTTCAACATCTGCCAGCCCACAAGTTTGTACTGTGTACCGACTTCTAAGCCCTCTAAGGTTACGGTATCAATGATTGTAACGTCTTTTCCTGCTTCAATCTCTTTGTTGCCGTCCTTATCGGTAGCGGTTGTATGTATCTTGATGATACGCTCTGTGATAAGTACCGTCTGCCCGTCGTCCTCAATGTCCTTATGTTCCGCAACTTTCACGGGTTCGTCTGGATTGCTCAAATCGTATAATTCCTCGAATGTTACCAGATTTTTACCGCCAAGCTCGGACGCATTGAATGTATATGTAATTTCTATTTTCATTTCCTCATCATCAGCGATAAAAGTATAGTCATTTTCTACACGCTTTCCGTCAATGATAAGCTCAGCGTTTTCTTCCTTTAACATCTGCCAGCCTTTTAACTGGTATTTTGTGCCTTTTGTAAGTCCGTCCAATTTGACAGTATCAACGATTGTAACCTCTTTTCCTGCAAGGATAGTCTTTTCGCCGTCTTTGCTGGTCGCTGTGGTATGAATAGAGATTTCTTTTTCGTATTCATCAGTCAGCGTTCCTAAATCAATCACAAGATTATTTCTTGATACCACGATTTCAAAAGGTGGGATAAGTTCAAAACCTTTGTTGCTTTCAGAGCGTAATTCTTCAATGATGTAGGTATCATAAGGTAATGCACCCTTGCTGTCGTCTGGTTCAGAAGTCCCAAACCACACACCGTCCTCACTGGTCTTGCCTGCGTTAGTATTATGCTTGTGAGAAGCCCAGTCGGCAGAAGTGGAGAGCTGCCCGTTATCATCAGTTACAACAATATGATTTTCTCCCGTCGTCTTGCTTGTGATCCTAAAGGGAACATCAGCAAGACGCTTATGTGTGCCTGCACCGATTTTTACACCCTCAATATCTCCACGCTTAATCTGATTGTAGATAGAATGAGCTTCGTCGGTTAAGTCCACGATTTTTCCATTTTCTGTGATTGCAAAGTCAATCGGTTTTGCACCGTCAGTTAAGTAACCGTCGGGAGCTTCACTCTCAACAATACGGAATTTTCCATAAGGTAAAAGGTCGGCAGAAGTAGAAGCGATACCCTCAATGTCTGTACGAATAGTTTTTACGACTTCATTTTTCTTATAGAGCTTGCCCTCAACCAATACAGAATGATCATTTAAGGAAATGATGTCAAAGGCAGTATCTTTCAAAGTGGCACTTCCTTGTGGTTTGGTATCGCCCGTTTCTAAATCTCGTTTCTGAATTTTCACACCGCCACGGATAACTTTATCTGATACGGAAAAATGGTTACTTCCCGTCAATACGGCAAGGTCGCCGTCCTCGGTAATCTGTGTTACATATAAGTCCTTAATCTGTTCGGACTTATCGCCAGCCTGCATATACGCACCGTCTAACAAGTAACCGTTTGGAGCTTTTGTTTCTTCTACGGTTAGCGTTCCAAGTGGAAGAACCGACTTGCCGTCCTGCATATAGAAGCTGTCGCCAGATACCTTGTATGCGTCCGCTAATTTTGTGATGTAGTGAGTTGTCCCGTCGCTGTCTGTTTCAGCGATTGTCTTTGTAACCCATGTACGAGTAGCTTCGGCAGGGAGATTGTCTTTATTATAGAAGCCTGCATAATACTTCCATGTAAATTCCGCACCTGCTAAAGAAGCGTTCCCTTGCGGATTGTCTTTCTGTGTTTCCATATCAATCTTGAAAAGCTCAATCAAAGTGTCCGTTACTTTCGGTGTATCTGATACGTTCAAGGTTGCTGTTTCGCCAGCTTTGATTGTCAATGGATAGACTGTTTTATCCACTTTATATCCTGCTGGTGCGGATAATTCCTTGATATAAACTGTCCCTGCTTTTACCTCTGCAATATCTGTATCTCCGTTTTCATCAGTCGTAAGGGTGGCAAGCTGTTTCGTGCAGTCCTTATCAGAAAAGACACCATAGGTCGCACCTGCAATAGAGTAATTCCCGTTACCGTCTGTAATGCTGGTATTACTGGAAACCTTTTGCAGTTTCGTATTTCCAACATTCAGTTTCGCCCAGAATTGCCCTAATTCCTGCCCCTCGCCAGAGTAGATATAACCGCCACATTCATAGCGTCCTTTATTCTCTTTGACAAAGGCTTTTGCACCAGAGAAAACTTCGTCCTGCGTAGCCTTTGGAATTTCATCATAAGAAGCTCGCACGTTATCACATTGCCAGCCAAGATGTACGCTTAATCTCTGCCAGACTACAATCTGTCTTAAAAGGTAAGCGTGATTTTTGCTTATTCCGCTGTGGCTGTCTGTGTACTGTTTTACATATTCGATAGATAAGGCAACGTCGCTTATCTGGTCGGTACTCATGCGTGAGCTTGCGTCAGCTCTGGTCTTGTAACCATTCTTAAAGTCTGTGTTGATGTCAATACAGTAAGCGTCCTCGCCCTCAACGGTCAAATGTCCCTCATTAAAGGTAGAACCAATCGAACCGTCATTCATTACTTTTTCAACGATACCGACACGCTCTTTTGACTCCGTCCAGTATTGCTTACTTTCTGCATGAACGGGTGTAGTCGGTAAAGCAGTAACGACAGTCGCAAGAGCTAAGAAGCCCGTACACAATCGTTTCCATGTCTTTTTCATAAATCTAATGCTCCTTTCATTTTGAGTAATAAAATAGCCGTCCAATAAGAACGGCTGGAAATAGAAAAGGAACGTCATTTTAGGCGTTCCATAGTCTATAAGTTATTCAATTTTTTCTTGTTTCAATACTGATGTGCTGTACCATATCTTTGCATATCTAGGAAAACTTGCGTATCAAGGCTCATTCGTTAGTAGTAAATAAGTAGTAAATTGATGTGTTTGTTTCCTTGAAAATGCTGATAGATACTGTGTTTTAGCGGATAATCAGATTTTTATTGTGTTTTTATAATTTAAAAATTCAGCTTCTCAGCCAAGACGGACAATTCTATCCAATCATGGCGTTTGGTTAATTCTTCCAATAAGAATAGCAAATCTTGTTCAGTCTTAGAAAGCAAGATATTCATCATAAACCTCCCTATATATTTATACATATATATTAAAACAAAACCCTAGTAAAGTCAAGAAAAACAGCCTAATATAAAATAGGAAAATCGTAATTTACTATATTTTGTATTGAGCAATTAAACTAAAAATGAACTTTGCAAAGTGAAAGTTGAATTTAATTTTTTATAGGAAAAGATTTTGTCAAAAATTCGTTAATCCCCTTGAAAAATCTAGCTTAATAGGGTATAATGTAAATAATCATTTGTCGTAGGTTTTGTCTGAAATATTGTCCAGACAAGGCTCACAGCAGTTAAATCTTCTGAAAAAGTCAGATTTAGCTGCTCTTTTTGTGCTTTTTTTCAGTATTTCGAGTGTTTGTAACAAATACTTAAAGATTCTGAAAATTCATCAAAGGGACACGGTGATAGGGGTTTTTAAAACCATATGACGATTAGAAAAGCCTGATTGACAAGGCTTGGAACTTATTTACAAAGGAGAATCATCTTGGCAGGACATGACGTTCAATACGGGAAACATCGTACCCGTCGTAGTTTTTCAAGAATCAAAGAAGTTCTTGACTTACCAAATTTGATTGAAATTCAAACTGATTCATTCAAAGATTTCCTAGACCATGGTCTTAAGGAAGTGTTTGAAGATGTATTGCCAATTTCAAACTTCACAGACACAATGGAGTTGGAATTCGTTGGATATGAAATCAAGGAACCAAAATATACGCTAGAAGAAGCTCGTATCCACGATGCTAGCTACTCAGCACCAATTTTTGTAACCTTCCGCTTGATCAATAAAGAAACAGGCGAAATCAAGACCCAAGAAGTTTTCTTTGGTGATTTCCCAATCATGACAGAAATGGGTACTTTCATCATCAATGGTGGTGAACGTATCATCGTATCTCAGTTGGTCCGCTCACCAGGTGTTTACTTTAACGACAAAGTAGATAAAAACGGTAAAGTGGGCTACGGTTCAACGGTTATCCCTAACCGTGGAGCTTGGTTGGAACTTGAAAGCGACTCAAAAGATATCGCCTACACTCGTATTGACCGTACTCGTAAGATTCCATTTACAACCTTGGTTCGTGCGCTTGGTTTCTCAGGTGATGATGAAATCTTTGATATCTTTGGTGACAGCGAATTGGTTCGCAACACTGTTGAAAAAGATATCCACAAGAACCCAATGGACTCTCGTACAGACGAAGCCTTGAAAGAAATTTACGAACGCCTTCGTCCAGGTGAGCCTAAGACTGCTGAAAGCTCACGTAGCTTGCTTGTAGCTCGTTTCTTTGACCCACGTCGTTATGACTTGGCAGCTGTCGGTCGTTACAAAATCAATAAAAAACTCAATGTTAAAACACGTTTGCTCAACCAAACCATTGCTGAGCCATTGGTAGATCCTGAAACTGGAGAAATCTTGGTAGAAGCTGGTACAATCATGACTCGTAGCGTGATTGAAAGCATTGAAAGCCATTTGGATGGCGACTTGAACAAGATTGTCTACATTCCGAATGATGCGGCCGTAGTAACAGAGCCAGTTGTACTACAAAAATTTAAGGTTGTTGCACCAACTGATCCAGACCGTGTTGTAACTATTATTGGTAATGCCAATCCAGATGACAAGGTTCGTATCGTCACTCCTGCAGATATCCTTGCTGAGATGAGCTACTTCCTCAACTTGGCTGAAGGGCTTGGCCGTGTAGATGATATCGACCACCTTGGAAACCGTCGTATTCGTGCGGTTGGTGAATTGCTTGCTAACCAAGTACGTCTTGGACTTTCTCGTATGGAACGTAATGTCCGTGAACGTATGTCTGTTCAAGACAACGAAGTCTTGACACCACAACAAATTATTAACATCCGTCCTGTAACAGCTGCGGTTAAAGAATTCTTTGGTTCATCACAGTTGTCACAGTTCATGGACCAACACAACCCACTTTCTGAGTTGTCTCACAAACGCCGTTTGTCAGCCTTAGGACCTGGTGGTTTGACACGTGACCGTGCTGGATATGAAGTACGTGACGTGCACTACACTCACTATGGTCGTATGTGTCCAATCGAGACACCTGAAGGACCTAACATCGGTTTGATCAATAACTTGTCATCTTACGGACACTTGAACAAGTATGGTTTTGTTCAAACACCATACCGTAAGGTTGACCGTGAAACAGGTGTTGTCACAAACGAAATCGTTTGGTTGACAGCCGATGAAGAAGATGAATTTACTGTAGCACAGGCTAATTCTCGTCTGAATGAAGATGGAACATTTGCTGAGAAAGTTGTCATGGGACGTCACCAAGGGGTCAACCAAGAGTATCCAGCTAATGTTGTTGACTACATGGACGTATCACCAAAACAGGTAGTTGCCGTTGCGACAGCATGTATTCCTTTCTTGGAAAACGATGACTCCAACCGTGCCCTCATGGGAGCCAACATGCAACGTCAGGCTGTGCCATTGATTAATCCTAAAGCACCTTACGTTGGTACTGGTATGGAATACCAAGCAGCCCACGATTCAGGAGCTGCTGTGATTGCTCAGTATGACGGTAAAGTTACTTATGCAGATGCTGACAAGGTAGAAGTTCGTCGTGAAGATGGTTCATTGGACGTTTACCACATCCAAAAATTCCGTCGCTCAAACTCAGGTACTGCTTACAACCAACGCACTCTCGTAAAAGTTGGAGATGTCGTTGAGAAAGGCGATTTCATCGCTGACGGACCTTCTATGGAAAATGGAGAAATGGCGCTTGGACAAAACCCAATCGTTGCCTACATGACTTGGGAAGGTTACAACTTCGAGGATGCCGTTATCATGAGCGAACGCTTGGTCAAAGACGATGTCTACACATCTGTTCACCTTGAAGAATACGAATCAGAAACACGCGATACAAAGCTTGGGCCTGAAGAAATCACTCGCGAAATTCCAAACGTTGGTGAAGATGCCCTTAAAGACCTTGACGAAATGGGTATTATCCGTATCGGTGCTGAGGTTAAAGAAGGCGATATCCTTGTAGGTAAAGTAACACCTAAGGGTGAGAAAGACCTTTCAGCTGAAGAACGTCTCTTGCACGCTATCTTCGGAGACAAGTCTCGTGAAGTGCGTGACACTTCTCTTCGTGTACCACACGGTGCCGATGGTGTCGTTCGTGATGTTAAAATCTTTACACGTGCAAATGGAGATGAGTTGCAATCAGGTGTTAACATGCTGGTTCGCGTCTACATCGCTCAAAAACGTAAGATCAAGGTCGGAGATAAGATGGCCGGACGTCACGGAAATAAAGGGGTTGTCTCTCGTATCGTTCCTGTAGAAGACATGCCTTACCTTCCAGACGGAACTCCAGTCGATATCATGTTGAACCCACTTGGGGTGCCATCACGTATGAATATCGGTCAGGTTATGGAGCTTCACCTTGGTATGGCTGCTCGTACTCTTGGTATTCACATCGCAACACCAGTCTTTGACGGAGCAAGTTCTGAAGACCTTTGGTCAACTGTTAAAGAAGCTGGTATGGATAGCGATGCCAAAACGATCCTTTACGATGGCCGTACTGGTGAACCATTTGATAACCGTGTTTCTGTCGGAGTCATGTACATGATCAAACTCCACCACATGGTTGATGATAAATTGCACGCGCGTTCAGTCGGACCTTACTCAACCGTTACTCAACAACCACTTGGAGGTAAAGCTCAGTTTGGTGGACAACGTTTCGGTGAGATGGAGGTTTGGGCTCTTGAAGCCTACGGTGCCTCAAATGTCCTTCAAGAAATCTTGACTTACAAGTCTGACGATATCAACGGACGTTTGAAAGCTTATGAAGCTATTACAAAAGGAAAACCAATTCCAAAACCAGGTGTTCCAGAATCCTTCCGAGTTCTTGTCAAAGAATTGCAATCTCTTGGTCTTGACATGCGTGTCCTTGACGAAGATGATCAAGAAGTGGAACTTCGCGACTTGGATGAAGGAATGGACGAAGATGTCATCCACGTAGATGACCTTGAAAAAGCCCGCGAAAAAGCAGCCCAAGAGGCTAAAGCAGCCTTTGAAGCTGAAGAAGCTGAAAAAGCAACAAAAGCGGAAGCAACAGAAGAAGCTGCTGAATAAGAATAAGCAGTTCACTTAGAATAGAAAGGGAAGAAATAGTGGTTGATGTAAATCGTTTTAAAAGTATGCAAATCACCCTAGCTTCTCCAAGCAAAGTCCGTTCATGGTCTTATGGAGAAGTCAAAAAACCTGAAACAATCAATTACCGTACCTTGAAACCAGAACGTGAAGGACTCTTTGATGAAGTTATCTTTGGTCCTACAAAAGACTGGGAATGTGCTTGTGGTAAGTACAAACGCATTCGTTACAGAGGAATTGTTTGTGACCGCTGTGGGGTTGAAGTAACGCGTACGAAAGTTCGTCGTGAGCGTATGGGACATATCGAATTGAAAGCTCCTGTATCTCACATCTGGTACTTCAAGGGGATTCCAAGCCGTATGGGCTTGACCCTTGATATGAGCCCTCGTGCCCTCGAGGAAGTTATCTACTTTGCGGCTTATGTGGTGATTGATCCCAAGGATACACCGCTTGAGCACAAGTCTATCATGACAGAGCGCGAATACCGTGAGCGCTTGCGTGAGTATGGTTATGGATCATTCGTTGCCAAGATGGGTGCCGAAGCCATCCAAGACCTCTTGAAACAAGTAGATCTTGAAAAAGAAATTGCTGAACTCAAAGAAGAGTTGAAAACAGCTACTGGACAAAAACGTGTCAAAGCCATCCGTCGTTTGGATGTTTTGGATGCCTTTTACAAGTCTGGAAACAAACCTGAATGGATGATTCTCAACATCCTTCCGGTTATTCCACCAGATCTTCGTCCAATGTTGCAGTTGGATGGTGGCCGTTTTGCCTCATCTGACTTGAATGACCTTTACCGCCGTGTTATCAACCGTAACAACCGTTTGGCTCGTTTGCTTGAGTTGAATGCACCAGGTATCATCGTTCAAAATGAGAAGCGTATGCTTCAAGAAGCGGTTGACGCTTTGATTGACAATGGTCGTCGTGGTCGTCCAATCACAGGACCAGGTAGCCGTCCACTGAAATCATTGAGCCACATGCTTAAAGGTAAACAAGGACGCTTCCGTCAAAACTTGCTCGGTAAACGTGTTGACTTCTCAGGACGTTCCGTTATCGCCGTTGGTCCAACTCTTAAGATGTACCAATGTGGTGTGCCACGTGAAATGGCGATCGAGCTCTTTAAACCATTTGTGATGCGTGAAATCGTTGCACGTGATATCGTGCAAAACGTCAAAGCAGCAAAACGCTTGGTAGAACGCGGAGATGAGCGTATCTGGGATATCCTTGAAGAAGTGATCAAAGAACACCCAGTGCTTCTTAACCGCGCACCGACCCTTCACCGTTTGGGTATCCAAGCCTTCGAGCCAGTCTTGATTGATGGTAAGGCCCTTCGCTTGCACCCACTTGTCTGTGAAGCCTACAATGCCGACTTTGACGGGGACCAAATGGCCATCCACGTACCGCTTTCAGAAGAAGCCCAAGCAGAAGCTCGTATCCTCATGCTAGCTGCTGAGCACATCTTGAACCCGAAAGATGGTAAACCAGTTGTTACTCCATCTCAGGACATGGTTTTGGGTAACTACTATTTGACCATGGAAGAAGCTGGTCGTGAAGGTGAAGGAATGGTCTTCAAAGACCGTGACGAAGCTGTTATGGCTTACCGCAATGGCTATGTTCACCTCCACTCACGTGTTGGTATCGCAACAGACAGCCTCAACAAGCCTTGGACAGAAGAGCAAAAACACAAGGTCTTGCTTACCACAGTTGGTAAAATCCTCTTCAACGACATCATGCCAGAGGGTCTACCATACTTGCAAGAACCAAACAATGCCAACTTGACAGAAGGCGTTCCAGCTAAATATTTCTTGCCACTTGGTGGAGATATCAAGGAAGCTATCAGCAATCTTGAACTTAACCCTCCATTCAAGAAGAAAAATCTTGGAAATATCATCGCTGAAATCTTCAAACGTTTCCGTACGACAGAAACTTCTGCCCTACTTGACCGCATGAAGAACCTCGGTTACCACCACTCAACTCTTGCAGGATTGACAGTGGGTATCGCCGATATCCCAGTCGTTGACGACAAGGCTGAAATCATTGAAGAATCACACAAACGTGTAGAACAAATCACCAAACAATTCCGTCGTGGTATGATCACAGACGACGAGCGTTACAATGCCGTTACAGCTGAATGGCGTGCTGCCCGTGAAAAACTTGAGAAACGCTTGATTGCCAATCAAGATCCTAAGAACCCAATCGTTATGATGATGGACTCTGGAGCCCGTGGTAACATCTCAAACTTCTCACAGCTTGCCGGTATGCGTGGTCTGATGGCTGCTCCGAACGGACGTATCATGGAATTGCCAATCCTTTCAAACTTCCGTGAAGGTTTGTCAGTACTCGAAATGTTCTTCTCAACTCACGGTGCCCGTAAAGGTATGACCGATACGGCCCTTAAGACAGCCGACTCAGGTTACTTGACTCGTCGTTTGGTTGACGTTGCCCAAGACGTTATCATCCGTGAGGACGACTGTGGAACAGACCGTGGTCTCTTGATCCGCTCTATCGCAGAAGGAAAAGAGATGATCGAGTCTCTTGAAGAGCGTCTCAATGGTCGTTACACTAAGAAAACTGTTAAACATCCAGAAACTGGTGCAGTGATCATTGGTCCAAATGAGTTGATTACAGAAGACAAGGCGCGTGAAATTGTCAATGCTGGTGTGGAAGAAGTGACTATCCGCTCTGTATTTACATGTAACACTCGTCATGGTGTCTGCCGTCACTGTTACGGTATCAACTTGGCGACTGGTGATGCGGTTGAAGTTGGTGAAGCAGTTGGTACAATCGCTGCCCAATCTATCGGGGAACCTGGTACACAGCTTACAATGCGTACCTTCCACACGGGTGGGGTTGCTTCAAATACCGATATCACTCAGGGTCTTCCTCGTGTCCAAGAAATCTTTGAAGCCCGCAATCCTAAAGGGGAAGCGGTTATCACAGAGGTTAAAGGACAAGTTACGGCTATCGAAGAAGATGCATCAACTCGTACTAAGAAAGTCTTTGTTAAGGGTGAAACTGGCGAAGGTGAATATGTCGTTCCATTTACCGCTCGTATGCGTGTTGAAGTTGGAGACCAAGTAGCTCGTGGTGCTGCTCTTACAGAAGGTTCAATCCAACCAAAACGTCTCCTTGCAGTCCGTGATGTCTTGTCAGTTGAAACTTACCTTCTTGGTGAAGTACAAAAAGTTTACCGTAGCCAAGGGGTAGAAATCGGTGACAAACACATCGAGGTAATGGTTCGTCAAATGATTCGTAAAGTACGTGTCATGGATCCAGGTGACACAGATCTTCTCATGGGTACCCTCATGGATATCAATGACTTTACAGATGCTAACAAAGATGTCCTTATCGCAGGTGGAGTTCCAGCGACAGGTCGCCCAGTCCTTATGGGAATTACCAAAGCCTCACTTGAAACAAACAGTTTCTTGTCAGCGGCTTCCTTCCAGGAAACAACTCGTGTCCTTACTGATGCGGCTATCCGTGGTAAGAAAGACCATCTCCTTGGACTTAAAGAAAATGTTATCATCGGTAAAATCATCCCAGCAGGTACTGGTATGGCCCGTTACCGTAACCTTGAACCACATGCTATCAACGAAGAAGAATACCTTAACCCTCCAGTAGAGGAAGAAGGAAATGAAGAAACAACAGAAGTAGTTGTGGATACTGCCGTTGAAACTGTGGAAGAAACAGTAGAATAAAAGAGAATGAGAGAGCCTTCGGGTTCTCTTTCTCTTTTCTGAAAACTTTCTCCATTTTTCCATGAAATGTGGTAAAATAATACTCAATGAAAATCAAAGAGCAAACTAGCCGCAGTTTGCTCAAAGCACTGCTTTGAGCTTGTAGATAGAACTGA
>NZ_CAJZDT010000036.1:0-14413 GCF_915066115.1 uncultured Streptococcus sp.
CCTGCAGGCTTGGGACTGTCAGATCATAGACTGCTTCCACAGCAAAATCTGGCATGTAATTTTCAATCGCCATTCTGGCTCCTTCTCTTTTATTTTCTAGTAATTTTCTTCAGCCATTGAGATAAGGCTGCCCATAAAATCAAGCTAGCCATTAAGATATAAATCCAAGCATTTGGCTCTTCTGTAAATGGTAGAGGAACATTCATTCCGAAGAAACCTGTAATAACCGCAAGTACTGCTAGTAAGACGGAGACAATAGTCAAAATTGACAAACTATCATTCAAGTTATTGTTTAGGATGTTGTTGTAAGAATCTGAGAGTTGTTGCAAGACTTGAGAAATCAAGTCTGTCATAGACACCAACTGATGGGCTTCAATCATGGCATCATCAAACTGCTCTCGTTCGACATCATTAAATCTCCGATAAAGAGCATGGCCCTGGATATGTTCCAAGAGGAGTCGATTTTGTTTTGCTGCTGCTGTCAAGTAAACCATACCAGTCTCCAAGTCAGAGAGGGCGAAGAGATTTTTCTTTGTTGTAGTTTGACGTAGCAAGGCACTAATTTCGTCCTTACTTTTATCCATCTCTTCAATGACAGGATAATAAGCGTTACTGATAATCTCTAAACCAGCAAAGAGAAACTTGTAAATAGAAAGCGACTCATGGCTATCCAGATAAGCTGACATCTGATCAATGACATAAGCATTCTTATGGTTGCTGATGGTAATCATTCGTTGTCTTTCGACGATAAAGGTCATGGGAATCGCTTCATAATATTCTTTGTCTTTTTCTAAATCAAGAACATTATAAATAAAGGTTACCGTCTCCGTTTCACGGTTATAATCCATATGAGCTCGTTCATTTCTATCCAGAGCATACTCAATGGTTTCCTTGTCCAATCCATAGATGTCAGAAAGATCTTCCATATTTTTAATCTTATCCACATCAAGGTCTATCCAGGTACAACCATTGCCCAACTGCTTTTCTAAAACCATCTTTTCTCCTTTATTAAACTCTTTCTATTGTACCATAAATCTGCTAAAATTTCAGGCCTGGTCTGTACGAGAGAAATTGCTGACGACGGTGATATTCCGATTGGGAACGAAGTGCAGAACCTGGTCTTCTCCTCTGAGTTGCGTTGTTCGAATGCCGACACTGACAACCTTGCCCGAGACAGTAATAGGACCATTTGTCAAAACGACCTCATCTCCCACATCCAGTTGACGTTCAAAGAGGATGAAAAAACCATTGATGACATCAGACAGAAAACCTTGGGCTCCCATACCAATAGCCACCCCAGCTATCCCAGCACCTGCTAGTAAACTAGAAACTGGCAAACCCAAAATAGACAAGATACAGTAAAGCAAAAAGAAATAAAGGGTATAATTAAACACATTCTCTAATAAACGTGAAATGGTTTTCTGACGCCCGACATCATGACGAGACATTTTTAGAGAAGGTTTAACAATTCTCTGCACCATGGTATGGAGCAATTTCTTAGCTATATAAAAGAGTAAAAATAAGAATAACAGAGAAAGTAACTTGGTTAAGATATTTTCAATAATCGTTGTAACATCAAGCTTATTGAGGTAGGTTTGAATAAATTCTTTCATAGAAAACTCCTTTCATTTATTATACCATACTTTCACAAGTGATGAATCTCCATAAATATTCAAAAATAATAGCCAAAATAGACAGAAAATTCTTGATTTTAGCTCATATTTATACTATAATCATAAACATTACACAACAAAGGAGATTGTTATGAAAAAAATCATTCATGCTTGGAATAAGGCAAGCCTAATCAAACGGATTTTGATTGGTATGCTTATTGGAGGAACCCTAGGACTGACACTTCCTAACATTTCAGGAATTGGTCTACTCGGAGATCTCTTTGTTGGCGGTCTAAAAGCCATCGCACCTATTCTAGTCTTTGCCCTCGTTGCTAACGCCCTTTCCCAACATCAAAAGGGACAAGATAGCAACATGAAAACGGTTATCTTCCTTTACTTGGTAGGAACCTTTGCAGCGGCACTTGTTGCTGTCCTAGCAAGTTTCATCGTCCCTGTTGAGATTACCTTAAATAGTGCCAATACAGAAATCGCACCACCAGATGGAATTGGCCAGGTCCTCAGCAACCTCTTGCTCAAACTGGTTGACAATCCAGTCAATGCCCTTGTCACAGCCAACTACATTGGTATCCTATCTTGGGCAGTTGTTTTCGGGATTGCGATGAGAGAAGCCAGCAAAAATAGTAAAGAATTGTTAAACACCATAGCTGATGTGACTTCTAAAATTGTCGAATGGATCATCAACCTAGCTCCATTTGGAATACTTGGCCTTGTCTTCAAAACTATCTCTGATAAGGGAATCGGCAGTCTTGCTAACTACGGAATCTTGCTTGCCCTCTTGGTGACAACCATGTTTTTTGTGGCTCTGGTAGTCAATCCACTAATTGCCTTCCTCTTTATGAAGAGAAATCCTTATCCCCTCGTTTTGAAATGTTTGCGTGTCAGTGGTGTGACAGCCTTCTTCACTCGTAGTTCTGCGGCCAACATCCCTGTCAATATGAAACTTTGCCACGACCTCGGACTAGATCCAGATACCTATTCGGTTTCTATCCCACTCGGTTCTACTATCAACATGGCCGGGGCAGCGATTACCATTAACATTTTAACCCTTGCTGCAGTAAATACTTTGGGAATCCCTGTTGATTTTGCGACAGCCTTTGTCCTTAGTGTAGTTGCCGCAATCTCAGCCTGTGGTGCTTCTGGTATTGCGGGCGGTTCCCTCCTTCTTATCCCAGTTGCTTGTAGCCTTTTCGGTATTTCTAACGATATTGCCATGCAAGTTGTTGGGGTTGGTTTTGTGATTGGGGTCATCCAAGATTCATGTGAAACAGCTCTCAACTCTTCAACAGATGTCCTCTTTACTGCCGTTGCCGAATACGCGGCAGCCCGTAAAAAATAACTCATAAAGGCAAGCCTGCTCAGGTCTTGTCTTTTCCGCTTTTATTCTAACTTACTAGGAAATCCTTATGTCTATTAGCCAACGTACGACCAAGCTCATCTTAGCTACCTGTCTTGCCTGCCTTCTTGCTTATTTTCTCAATCTCTCCTCAGCAGTTTCAGCTGGAATCATCGCCCTCTTGAGCCTATCCGATACCCGTAGGAGTACCTTAAAACTGGCCCGCAATCGACTCTTTTCCATGCTTCTAGCTCTAGCTATTGGTGTTTTGGTCTTTCACTTGAGCGGATTTCATATCTGGAGCCTTGGCCTCTATCTGGCCCTATACGTTCCTCTAGCCTACAAGATGGGCTGGGAAATTGGCATCACACCAAGTAGCGTTTTGGTTAGCCACCTCTTGGTGCAAGAATCAACCTCTCTAGACCTTCTAGTCAATGAATTCCTTCTCTTTGCTATCGGTACAGGATTTGCCCTGCTTGTCAATCTCTACATGCCTTCCCGAGAAGAAGAAATCCAGCACTACCACACGCTGGTAGAAGAAAAGTTAAAAGATATTCTCCAGCGCTTCAAATATTATTTATCAAGAGGGGATGGACGCAACCGAGCACAGTTGGTTGAAGAATTGGACACCCTTTTGGAAGACGCCCTCAGACTGGTCTATTTGGATCACTCAGACCACCTCTTTCACCAGACCGACTACCATATTCACTACTTTGAGATGAGACAGCGACAAAGTCGCATCCTGCGAAACATGGCCCAGCAAATCAACACCTGTCACCTAGCTGCCAGTGAAAGCCTGATTTTAGCCCAACTCTTTTCAAAAATTGCAGGTCAACTAAGCCAGACCAATCCTGCTTCTGATTTGCTAGATGAAATTGAACGTTATCTGGAAGTCTTCCGTAATCGCAGTCTGCCAAAGACAAGAGAAGAATTTGAAACCCGTGCCACCCTTCTTCAACTCCTACGTGAAGCAAAAACCTTCATCCAAGTAAAAGTTGACTTTTACAAAAAATATGGACAGTAAAAAAGAAAACTTCAGACCAATCACAAAAGGTGAATATCTGAAGTTTTCTTTTATTTGTAAGTTATCACCATAAAGGTTAGTAATAAAACGAATAAGGCCAAACTCACCAATAAAGTGAGCACCTTTACCAAGGTGTTGCTCTGCCAGTAACTTGGTTTACCAATATTACTAGTGGCATCCATGGAAAATAGTTGATTTTCACGGGGTTGTATGGTTACCAATACAATCAAAGCAAGAGAGAGGACAATAGCTAAAACAATCAGAATATCAGTCATAGGCCTACCTCAAAATTCCTAGCAAAGTAAAGAGTAAACCAACCAGAATCATCAAGCCCAGTAAAAGTGAAAAAGTTTTACTAATCTTTTCCCCTCGGGTTTCTTTTTCTTTCTTGATAGGTTTTTGTTTCAACTCTTCCATGCGACCTTCAACGTCTTTGTAAAATAAATCCTCATCTGACATATTAGCCTCCTAAAACAGTTTGCATGGTTTCCTGATATCGCACCAAGTCAACATAATTTGCATGTTGACCCTGCTTCCCAAGTGCCAGACTCATTTGGGTAACATCTGAAAGGGCCAGTTTAATGGTCTCAACCAAAGCAGAAACTTCTCTACTTTCAAATAGATGATCAGGAGCGATATAGAGTCTATTGTGTACCGTTTGGTTGAATCCCAGAATCAAGAGATTGTGCTCAAAGGCCTGACGTACCGCCTGCAACAACTCATTACTGTGGTTGATATCCAAGTAAATATCCGACAACTGATACAGTTCCTGAATCTTCTGTGGACTAGCGTTCTGGTAAAGTACCACATTAGGATAGCGAAGCATGTCTAAGAGCTTAGAAGACATCTCTGTCACCGCCGCGATACGAAAGGTAACATCAGGCAAGACTTCTACGATTGCTTCCACTTGCTCAATCTGATCTGAGTTGGTCAAGATTAAGGCATCTCGTCTTAGGAAATTATCGCGTTTAAACTGATAATGGTAACCTAAGTGCACAAACTGAGCATGGTATTTCTCGTCAGTCAACTCTAAAGCACGTTCATAAGTCGCCTTGTTGGGAATGATGATTTTTTTAGTACGCACATCATCGCTTTCCAAAATCAACTGCATATTGCCTGGAATAGCATCATAGAGAGGTTCCTGCCACACCAGGATATCTGAGCCAGATTTATCTGGATGATGGAAGGAAACCAAGAAAGGAGTCGCTAAGGTATTAAAGATAAGCTGACTTGTATCTATTTCCAAATCTTGCAAAAAGAAGGTGATAAATTCAACCTTATTTGCAAAGTAACGCATGGACTGACCAGGTAAGGTCAATAATATATCACCCGTCACATGGTTTTCAAGTAAAACTTCCTGACTATTGACATCTTGGTAAACCGTCATCACCGGCTCACTATCTGCGCTAAAGGTTGTTGTAGCAAAGCAAGCTCCGAAGCGATTGTAATGGTCAACCTGACGGACTCTACCTTCCAGGTCTTTCCAATCTATCTGTTTTACCAAGCGAGCCTGCATTCCATCAGCATAATGAATGACGGCCCTCTCCTGCGTCATATCTTCAATACGAGCAGACTGATTATTGCCTGAAATTTCCCAAAAAGCTGGAACAGGGACTTGGTTGAAATAGAGAGGTTTTCCCTTTTCATAGCCTAGATAATAGGTAAAAGGAGAAACCAGACCATCAGGCAGAAAACCATCTGCATCGATGACCACTCCAAGTTGAGAAAGACCAGTAGCGACTAGACTTTCATGTAAATCTCGACTTTCCTGACTATAACGATCATAAAGTTCAATCATGGAGCACCTCCTCTACTGTTTTCTTCCACTTTTCTAAAATTTCTTCGGTTAAAAAGCCTTCTGCAATTTGATAAGAATGGGCACGCATACCCTCTAGACGATTTTCTTGATACAATTGACAAATCTTAGCTGCATAAGCTTGCTTGATTTGATCCTCCACATGGTCAGATGAACTTGGAATCAAATAGCCATTTTGCCCATCTTCTATAAAGGTCTGATTGCCATAAGGCACATCAAAACCAATTAGAGGAAGGCCTGAACCAATCGCTTCCATCAGAGTTAATCCAAAACCTTCACTGGTTGAAGCCGTCAAGTAGACCTCATACTGGCTATAAATCTGCGAAAGTTCCGCATGCCCCTTGAGTTGAATATAGTCCTCTGCCTTATGACTAGCAATAATTTCTCTAAGAAGAGAATCTTCTCCGCCGCTACCATAAATATCAAAGGTTAATTCAGGAATTTCCTTACGAGCTTCAATAACTGCCTTGACCAACCAATCAATGTGTTTTTCTTTGGCAAGACGTGAAGCAGTAATCAATGAAAAAGGCTTACGTCCTTGACTTGACTCGGTCAAGGAATCAATACTTCCTACAGGAATGGTAATAACCTTTGGTTGGTGCTGGGTGTATTTGGCAAATTGCTCTTGCAACACTTCCTTTTGTCTATCAGTTGATACGATAAAGAAATCAACCTTATCCGCATTGGTAAACTGATAGTCGTAATAGTTATTCCAAAGGATATAGTCCTCATTTGTAGCATTTTCACTATAATGCTCCGCGTGAACGACTACCGCTAGATGAGCTGCTTGTGCTTCCTCAAAAACAACCTGTCCAATGCCTGTCTCCCTATCCAGAATGACTAAATCAGACTTATTTAAATTCAAGGATTTCATAAAAGCACGCATGAAAGCTGGTTTCCCATAGAAAATCTTATCCTTAAAACGATAAATTTCTTCCTTCCCTTGATTCATCAAGATATCATAGGCTGGAGTCCCGTCTTCATTGTAAAAAGTTCGTTGGTATAGGACCGCAACATTGTCCTTGGGAGCAAAATATTCGCTACAATAACGCGTATAAGAAAAGTAATCCTTTCGAATCAAATTTCCTTTAAAAACATACTCTACATACTGGACCAAGTCCTTGTCCTCATCAACCAAATAACAGGTAACAAACTTATCTTGGTCAGAAAAGAAGACACGCAAAACCTTGCCATTCTTTTCTCTACGACTTTCAACACCGTCAAACTTAGACAAAACATCCTCAACCGTCACGCTAGTCGGTGCAATCTTGATATCTGTAAAGTGATTATAAAGCCAGATAACTTGCTCATCATCAAAACCAATATTGGCTGTTAAGTGCTGAATGTTATCCGCTAAAATCATATCTGTAAAGATAAACTTAGAGGACAGATTTAATTTCCAAAAAACACCAGCACGGTAGGCTTGGGCGTATTCAACACCGCTACTAGCCCATCCAAGTCCTAAATTTATATTATAAATTGTCATATTTTCTCCTCTTATGGAAAATGAGTCATAATCTCACCCTTAGAAGTGACTTCAACCAAGCCCATCAGGAGATTACGAACCATATCCGCACGGATTTGTTCTTTCATAGCTTCAAATCCCGCGTAGGCTTCTTGATAATACTCTACAATCGGGTTTTTCTGACTAGCAGACTGACCACCTATAGCCATAGATAACTGTTGTAGATAGTCTACCTGCTCTACCCAGTTGTCATCAATAGCCTTGAGCATGGAGAGTCGTAAAAACTGTTCATACAAGTCGTGTTTCTCCAGTAATTCCTTCTTTTCAGAGAGTTCTCTATTCACAACTTGTTGAATAAAGTTGCGGACTTGTTTCTGATTAGATAGGTCTAGATTATCTGGAATCTCCTTTACATGGAAACTGATATTGGTAACAATAAAGTGAAACAGTAATTCACGACTGGCATAGTGTTCAGCCGCTACCGCTTCTGTATATCTCTCGATGATATCCAAAACTACATCTTCTAAGTCACGAGAACCATCTATTAGACGATTGCGTTCCTTGTAAATCATATCCCGTTGAATATTCATACTTTCAGCATATTCTAGAGTCTGACGGCGTGCCGAACGTCCAGCACTATCACTGGCATGCTGAGCCCTTTCGACCAGGTTACGATACTTACGACCTTTGAGAATTTCTGGTTGCGTCATATCTTGAACTTGATAATCTTTATACTTCTTATGAACCCAAGATGGACCAAATTTCTTGATAACATCATCTTCCAGTGATACAAAAAACTTACTCATACCTGGATCTCCTTGACGACCAGAGCGGCCACGGATTTGAAGGTCGATCCGCTGACTTTCCATCCGCTCTGTTCCAATGACAATCAAGCCACCAAGTTCAGCGACTCCCTTACCAAGTTTGATATCGGTACCGCGTCCTGCCATAGATGTTGCAACTGTTACGGCCCCCATCTGGCCTGATTCTGCGATAATTTGGGCCTCACGCGCAGCATTATTAGCATTGAGGACATTATGAGCTATTCCCTCACGAAGCAAGAGTGATGAATAAAGCTGAGACATTTCAACTGAACCTACAAAAACCAGTAAGGGATTCCCCTTAGCATGATACTCTTTGATGTATTCCAAAGACGCATAAACTTTCTCTGGTAAAGTCACATAGAGATTATCGGGATAATCAATTCGTTGCTTAGGACGATTGGTTGGAATCCGAATAACGGCCATATTATAAGTCTCAAGAAATTCTTTTTCTGCTACCTTTCCTGTCCCCGTCATCCCAGATACTTTTTTAAACATCTTAAAGAGACTCTGATAGGTGATGGAAGCCATGGCTCTCGTTTCAGGAGACAACTTCACATGTTCTTTGGCTTCAATGGCCTGATGAAGACCTCCCTGTAGTTTGGTCATTTCCATTAAACGGCCAGTCCCCTTATCCACCAATACCATCTCATTTCCACGAATGATATAGTCCTTGTCTTTAGTATAAAGTTTATGGGCCCGAATCGCATAAACTAAATGACGAGCAAAGGACGCATGTTCTTCCTTATATAAGTTGTCAATTCCTAGGAAACTTTCAGCAGACTTGGCCCCCTTAGTAGTAAGCCAGACCTCCTCCTTCTCCTCTTTGAAAATATAATCTTCTCCCTCGACCAGCGTTGTCACCAGTGTATCAATGATCCCATAGTAATTAGACTGAACACGAGGAGAACCCGCAATAATCAAAGGAGTTTGTGCACTATCAAGCAAGATATCATCAATTTCATCAATGATGACATAGTTAAAAGGTCGCAAAAACTTACCTTCTTCATTCGAAGCCAGATTATCATTTAGATAATCAAAACCTAAATTACTATTGGTTGTGTAAATGATATCCAAAGCATAAATAAGCTTCTTTTCTTTAGCTTTCATTTCCTTCTTTGAATCCCCTGTAAATGGCACCCCAATTGTCAAGCCTAAGAAACGATAAACTTGGCCCATTTCCTCTGCATCACGTTTTGATAAATACTCATTTGGCGTAACAACCATCACACCTTCTCCTGAAAGAGCGTTCAAATAGACCGGCATGGTGGCTGTTAGGGTTTTCCCTTCACCAGTGTTCATCTCAGCAACATTTCCGTAGTGCATGATAATAGCTCCCATGACCTGAACATCATAGGGGAACATCCCTAAGATCCTTTTGTCCGCTTCACGCACCACAGCAAAAGCTTCTACTAAAAGATCATCTAGACTTTCTCCTTTGGAAAGACGCTGACGAAACTCCACTGTTTTAGCCACTAATTCTTGATCCGAAAGAGAGGACATCTTGCCTTTTAAGCTATTGATCCTCTTTAAAATCTTTTTCACTTTCCTAAGCTGGAAATCTTGACCTAAACGTCTAAACACTTCTAATCTCCTTGATAGAAAAATGATAAAAAGTTAAAGATTCAAAACCAGCACTTAAAAGAGCAACTTGATAAGTATAACTATCCTCTGGATAAGTAAATATAAAATCTTTCACTTTTTCTACCTTTTCTTCTAAAATATCACCATAGCGGTCAAAAAAAGTTATCTTGGTATAAACTCCATTTTCAGGCTGACAATCAAAAACTAGTGATAGTTGATACTCCTGATTTCTTTTTAGTAAGGGAAGCTGGGGCTGAGTCCGTGCAGCCTGGTAATTGACACTAGAAAACCAAGTCTTGAGAATTTCACCAGATGGCAATAGAGGATTATACAGACGGACACTTTTGTCAGGGTAATAAGATACAGTTGACCCGTACATATAAGTCCCGCCAACTTCTCCCCAATGAATAGACTGTCTCTGTGTAATAATCATTCTTTCTCCCTTCCAAAATCACTTGCTAGTACCATTCGATAAAAGTGAAGAAACCAAGCAATATTGGTATCTGTATCATCATTGTGTCGTCCAGCAGTTCCTTTAGATAAAATCTTGGCACCTGTATTACATAAATAAGTAACTAGATTCTCATAAGCCTGAGGATCCATTTCTTCATCTTTCATATAGGACAAACCAAAGGTTGTCTTTGAAAAATTTGCTTGTTTAAATATTTTCCAAAAACGCTGATCCAACTCCGTCATATCTTGCAAACTTCTCCCACCTGTATGGTGAATTAAACAATCAAAAGCCAAGTTAGAGACACCCGGTGCGTCCAAACGTCCACGGCTAGCTATGGTTCCTAAATTAGCCAAGGGCTTACCGACTATGATGGCATGAGGTTCAAAAGAAGCACCATAATAGAGAGCCGGAAACGTTCCCATAGAAAGACCTGATAAAATCAAATCCTTTCGATCAAAGCCTAAATAATCAAGATAGTGAGCAATCGTCTCTTTGACCTTTCCCTCTAGCTCATCTGTTCCTAGATAAAAAGCTCCCCCTTCTAAACGTGGATCAGAAAATAAAATGAAGGGACATCCTAGGGTTTTCATCATAAAGTAGCCCTCGAATCCTTCTGCAGGTCGATAACCTGAAAAATAGACAGCTAAAGGAGGCTTAAAATCACCTGGATGGAAGAAATAGTTTATTTCATCACGTTTGGAATCATGTAGGATATTCCCACCAAGCACAAACTTACCAAATTGTTTTCGACTCCAACGTTGGTGAAGATTACCTAGTTTGATAGTTCCACGACCTCTTGCTTCAACAGATAAAAATATCAAAAAATTAGTATCTATACTATCTATAACGATAGCTTTTTCCAAATCTGCTTCAGTATAAACTTCTTCTTCAAAAAAATGGTCTATATTCCCTTCAATTATCTTTCGGACTATAAACCTAAACTCACAATTCCCCTGTTTTTCATACTCTAGCCATAATTCTATAGGCAAATTTTTATAAACCATAAAATTATGAGACCAACAGGCCAATTGATGAAAGTTCGTTCCAAAATCACCTTCTATCATTACATGCTCCAATCCTTGATAAGATATAGAGCCTTCAAAAGAAGAATGAATTTGAATATTTGACGGAAATAATTTATCCCCATATCCCCCACTAAAAAGAGAAGTGGATAGGTCCTGCAATAAAGCCTGCGGATCCGAAAAATCTACGGGCTGTGCACATTGTTTTTTTAATATATCTAAAAGAAGGGGATCTGTCGTCTTAAAATCCTGATTATAAAAAAGACCATGAGGTTCGAAAAAATTGGTAAACTCAAGGACATCTGTTAAAGAGTTCCCATCTTCAATCAAAACAGCTTGAAAACGACTGATAGTATCTATCTCGATCATCTTGCGCAATGCCTTGGAAGACCGAGGGCAAACAAAATACCAGTCCATATTTTCTGGGATTTCATATTGATGAGACCAGTTATCAAGTCCTATTTGTAAAATTTTAAGACCTTTTGACATGTCTAGCCCCCTCTGTCCATTTTTTTAACTTTTCAATAAATTGTTGTCCAGTGTGCTCCTTAATCTTATCAATCGAATAAATCAAGGACTCATTCCACTCTTTCAACCTATCTGTGTAATAATGTGCAGCCTTAGAAAATTCTGTCACATCTGTCAGCAAATAACCATTTTTTAAATGTTCAACATAGACAGTTTCAACTAGGTTGAGTTGAGGAATTCCTGCACTAATACCAGCTATCTGTGTGTAGAGATGAGGCTGTCTATTTAAATCCACAATCAAACGGACAAATTCTAGTGTTTTTATCAAATCTAACTCATCATTCAAATTGACAAACTGTATGCGTAAGTCCTGGTGTTGATTTTCTTCCAGAGGATTTTCTGCATCACCATAATCAAGTGCCTTTCCCAGACTTTCGAATTGAATGTTTTCTTGGATGAAAGACTCAACAATCCTTTCAACCTCATTCATTTGCTCCTGACTAGCAGCAAAGGCTCCAAAAATCACCTCAGTATCTTTATTTTCAGCGACAAAGGCCAAGACTTGAAGTAGAGCTTGATTATCAATTCCCTGCTCAAAATCCAGTTGATAATATATGATGGATTCTTTCTTAGTTTGACTTCTACCCAATCGTAATCGGGTGTCAAATGATGATAAATGATAAAATTGATGCATTCGTTCAGGATACAACTCCTGCAACAATCGTAAACTATCCTCTCTATCCACCAAAATCAAATCTGATTTTTCAAAAGTTGAATCTAAATCTCTAAAGGTGTCTTGAGGATTACGCCCAATGAAAAGACTCAACAGTTTAGGATTGGCACTAGGTAAACGGTCTAATACTAGCTGGTCATGGTGAGGATGAGAAGGAAGCATAAAAATATCCTGATCCTTCACATATTTTTGCAGATAATTCTCAAAAAATTCTGTCACCAAATCTCCCATGTCTTGATAGATGAGCGCTTTAAAGCGATAACCAAAAATTGGATTGACTTCTACCCGTCCGCCTTCTTTTAAACGCTCTCTAAATTGCCACACTCCCTTGGGATTCAAATATTCTTGATAGGCCGCTTGCCCATCTTCAAAAAAGATAACGCTCGATACAAATCCACGATCATCCATGATATAGTGCATATGTATTTGACCATTCGGTTCAAAATACTGTATATCACTGATGAAACCTTCAACCCCATGTTCAACCTTAGCAAATTTCTTCCCATTTTTTTGAACGATAATCGTAAAGGGACTATAAATAAATTCACAGTCATTATCCCACTCAATATCTCGAATGCTTAAAACTTGGGTATGGGGATTATGAAAATCTTGCATAACATCAAAAACGGAATAAGTATCCGTTTCTAACACCCCATGTCTATGTAAAAAATAACGTAGATGAGGCTGGTAAGCTAATACTAATAGTCGAGAATCTATATCTTGCCTTTGCAGGAGTCGAATTTGATGAAAAGTATCATCAAATTCAAAACGAAAATGAGAAAAGTACCATGGAGTGATAGTTGCATGCCATGTTCTTTCTGAACCATACCAAGCTGGAATAAAATAATACATAAAAGTCTCCTAAATCAAAGGTTTATAGGTCTCATTTAGCCTTAAAGCCTTGAACTCGTCTCTAATCGTAAAAATCATGCCCCCAAACATCAAGAACAAGCCTGGAATCATTGCCAATCGTAATAACTTTTCATCATACAAAACAAAAAGCATGGGACCACCTGCCATAATCACATTAAAGAGACCACCTATGACTGAGAAACGAAGGACCAATCGATTAATAAATCGACTAGTGTCCTCGCCTGGATAAATTCCATAAATGTATTCTCCAGATTTTTTCATGCGATCTGCAATCTCTTCACCATTCATAGTAACAAAAGCAAAAATGATACTAAATAAAAATAAGACCGAAATATAAACATAGACCCACAACGGCTTTCCAATCATAAATTCCCTTGATAAAGTCTCCAATCCTGAATGATTAGGGAAAATAAATCCAAGCAAGATGAACAGATAAGCTGGTACACTCAGGAAACTCATCACATACATATAAGGCATCCCACCTGCAGGATTCAACATGATTTCGAGATAAGAATAGCGTTTAAAACGATTGTGAAGTCCTATCTTATTGACTGGCACTAGATAACGCGCACGATACATAATGGAAAGCAAGTAAGAAAATATAATGGTCATAAAAATAAGCAAGACAACAATCCCTGTTGGGATATGAACCAGTTTAAAAGTTTCAATAACATCCTGGGGAATATTGATGATAATACTAGATAAGAGAATGACAATGGATCCCCCTACCCCCATACTGGCATTCAAATCTGACAACCACACCAGAAAAAAGGTCCCCGCTATTAGTAATAAGGTATTTATAAGTATAACCAAGACCGAAGAATAGGATGCTTGTATCGGTAAACTTAGAGAAATTGCCAAAGATTGAATAACAGCAATCAGCAAGGTCAGATACATTTTTCGACGATCTTGAATTTCAATCGCTGTAGAATTCAAGCCTAACTTTTTCGAAAAAGAAAACATCTGCCATAAAATCATCGCGGACATCCAAGGTGATAATCCTATAGAAAAAAGCGATAAACTTCTTAGGTTCCCACCTGTAAGAGCGGCTGAGAAGGCTAGATAGGCTGTTGAACCTCCTAAAAAATCTTTACTATTTAGGTCAACAAAAGGTAATGTTAGTCTGCTTCCTACAATATAAATAAGAATAAAAAAAATCGTCATAAATCCTTTTTTTAATACAACA
>NZ_CAJZDT010000037.1:0-13888 GCF_915066115.1 uncultured Streptococcus sp.
CACCGCGTTTTATCTGTGGAGGACCTGGGCTTGGGAAGACTCACTTACTCAATGCAATTGGGAATGAGATTTTGAAAAATATTCCTGATGCGCGTGTGAAGTACATCCCTGCTGAAAGCTTTATAAACGACTTTCTTGAACATCTTAGACTGGGTGAAATGGATAAGTTCAAAAAACCCTACCGTAGCCTCGATCTCTTGTTAATTGATGATATTCAATCGCTGAGTGGAAAAAAAGTTGCAACTCAGGAAGAATTTTTCAATACTTTCAATGTTCTCCATAACAATCAAAAACAAATTGTTCTGACCAGTGATCGTAGCCCTAAACACTTAGAGGGCCTTGAAGAAAGACTTGTCACGCGCTTTAGCTGGGGCTTGACGCAAAACATCACACCACCTGACTTTGAAACACGTATTGCCATTTTACAAAGTAAAACAGAGCATTTAGACTACAATTTCCAAAGTGATACCCTAGAATACCTAGCTGGCCAATTTGATTCAAACGTTCGAGAACTTGAAGGAGCAATCAACGACATCACTTTAATTGCCAGAGTGAAGAAGATTAAGGATATCACTATCGATATCGCTGCAGAAGCCATTAGAGCTCGCAAACAAGATGTTAGCCAAATCCTCGTCATTCCAATTGATAAAATCCAAACTGAAGTAGGGAACTTCTATGGTGTTAGTGTCAAAGAAATGAAGGGAAGCAGACGCCTTCAAAATATTGTTTTGGCCCGTCAAGTAGCCATGTATTTATCTAGAGAATTAACAGATAATAGTCTTCCAAAAATTGGGAAGGAATTTGGAGGAAAAGATCATACAACAGTCATTCATGCCCATGCAAAAATTAAATCTTTGATTGATGAAGACGATAATTTACGTTTAGAAATTGAATCAATCAAAAAGAAAATCAAATAGCTTGTGGATAACTTTCGTTTTTTTATCTTTTTTATCCACATTTTTTAAACAAGCCAAAAAACTTGATAGGACTTACTTCAAGTCTGTTTTCCACAGATTTCACAGACTCTATTATTACTATTATCCTTCTAATACTAAAAATAAATAAAGGAGAATCCATGATTCATTTTTCAATTAATAAAAATTTATTTCTACAAGCATTAAATACTACTAAGAGAGCTATTAGTTCTAAAAATGCTATTCCTATTTTATCAACCGTAAAAATTGACGTGACCAATGAAGGTGTTACTTTAATTGGTTCAAATGGTCAAATTTCAATTGAAAATTTTATTTCTCAAAAAAATGAAGATGCTGGTTTGTTAATTACTTCTTTAGGTTCGATCCTTCTTGAAGCTTCTTTCTTTATCAATGTTGTATCCAGTCTACCTGATGTAACTCTTGATTTTAAAGAAATTGAACAAAATCAAATTGTCTTAACCAGCGGCAAATCAGAAATTACCCTAAAAGGAAAAGATAGCGAACAGTACCCACGAATCCAAGAAATTTCAGCAAGCACTCCTTTGGTTCTTGAAACAAAATTGCTCAAGAAAATTATTAATGAAACAGCTTTTGCTGCAAGTACACAAGAGAGTCGTCCAATTTTGACAGGTGTTCATTTTGTATTGAGCCAACACAAAGAGTTAAAAACAGTTGCAACAGACTCTCATCGGCTAAGCCAGAAAAAATTGACTCTTGAAAAAAATAGTGATGATTTTGATGTCGTGATTCCTAGCCGTTCTCTACGCGAATTTTCAGCAGTATTTACAGATGATATTGAAACTGTAGAGATTTTCTTTGCCAACAATCAAATCCTCTTTAGAAGCGAAAATATTAGCTTCTATACTCGTTTGTTAGAAGGTAACTATCCTGATACAGATCGTTTGATTCCAACGGACTTTAATACTACTATTACTTTTGATGTTGTAAACTTACGCCAGTCAATGGAACGTGCTCGCCTTTTATCAAGTGCTACTCAAAATGGTACTGTGAAACTTGAAATTAAAGATGGGGTTGTTAGCGCCCATGTTCACTCTCCAGAAGTTGGTAAAGTAAACGAAGAAATCGATACTGATCAAGTGACTGGTGAAGATTTGACTATTAGTTTCAACCCAACTTACTTGATTGATTCTCTTAAAGCTTTAAATAGCGAAAAGGTGACCATTAGCTTTATCTCAGCTGTTCGTCCATTTACTCTTGTGCCAGCAGACACTGATGAGGACTTCATGCAGCTCATTACACCAGTTCGTACAAATTAAGTAAAAGAGGTTGAGCCTGGCTCGCCTCTTTTATGATATAATCAAAAAAGAAAAGGAGAGTAGTATGTATCAAGTTGGAAATTTTGTAGAGATGAAAAAACCACATGCTTGTACAATCAAGTCAACAGGTAAAAAAGCAAATCGTTGGGAAATTACGCGTGTAGGGGCAGATATAAAAATCAAATGCAGTAATTGTGACCATATTGTCATGATGGGACGCTATGATTTTGATCGAAAGATGAATAAAATTATTGACTGATACTCAATGAAAATCAAAGAGCAAACTAGGAAACTAGCCGCAGGTTGCTCAAAACACTGTTTTGAGGTTGCAGATAGAACTGACGAAGTCAGTTCTATCTATACGGCAAGGCGACGTTGACGTGGTTTGAAGAGATTTTCGAAGAGTATGAGAACCCTTAGTTAGAGGGTTAGCAAGTTTTCCCTTTTTGTGTTATAATATTAGGGATTGAAATGAAAACGGAGAATGAGAAAATATGGCTTTAACAGCAGGTATCGTTGGTTTGCCAAACGTTGGTAAATCAACACTATTTAATGCAATTACAAAAGCAGGAGCAGAGGCTGCAAACTATCCATTTGCGACGATTGATCCAAACGTTGGAATGGTTGAGGTTCCAGATGAACGCCTACAAAAATTGACTGAAATGATCACTCCTAAAAAGACAGTTCCAACAACATTTGAATTTACAGATATCGCAGGAATTGTAAAAGGAGCTTCAAAAGGAGAAGGGCTAGGGAATAAATTCTTGGCTAATATCCGTGAAGTAGACGCGATTGTTCACGTAGTTCGTGCTTTTGATGATGAAAATGTGATGCGCGAGCAAGGACGTGAAGATGCTTTTGTGGATCCACTTGCAGATATTGATACTATTAACCTGGAGTTGATTCTTGCTGACTTAGAATCAGTTAATAAGCGTTATGCGCGTGTAGAAAAGATGGCACGTACGCAAAAAGATAAAGAATCAGTAGCTGAGTTTAATGTTCTTCAAAAGATTAAACCAGTCCTAGAAGATGGAAAATCAGCTCGAACTATTGAATTTACAGATGAAGAACAAAAAGTTGTCAAAGGTCTCTTCCTTTTGACGACTAAACCAGTGCTCTATGTTGCCAATGTGGATGAGGATGTTGTTTCAGAACCTGACTCTATCGACTATGTTAAACAAATTCGTGAATTCGCAGCGACAGAAAATGCTGAAGTAGTCGTTATTTCTGCGCGTGCTGAGGAAGAAATTTCTGAGTTAGACGAAGAAGATAAGCAAGAGTTTCTTGAAGCACTTGGTTTGACAGAGTCAGGCGTTGACAAGTTGACTCGTGCAGCTTACCACTTACTTGGATTGGGAACTTACTTCACAGCTGGTGAAAAAGAAGTTCGCGCTTGGACCTTTAAACGTGGTATGAAGGCTCCTCAAGCAGCTGGTATTATCCACTCAGACTTTGAAAAAGGATTTATTCGTGCAGTAACTATGTCATATGAGGATCTAGTGAAATATGGATCTGAAAAGGCTGTAAAAGAAGCTGGGCGCTTGCGTGAAGAAGGAAAAGAATATATCGTTCAAGATGGCGATATCATGGAATTCCGCTTTAATGTCTAATAATATTTAACAAATAGTGTCAATTAGGTTGGAAAAAAATTCCAACCCTTTTGGCTTTTGAAAGGAAAAATAAATGACCAAATTACTTGTAGGATTAGGAAATCCAGGAGATAAATATTTTGAGACCAAACACAATGTTGGATTTATGTTGATTGACCAACTAGCGAAGAAACAGAATGTCACTTTTACACACGATAAGATATTTCAAGCTGACCTAGCATCCTTTTTCCTAAATGGAGAAAAAATTTATCTTGTCAAACCAACGACATTTATGAATGAAAGTGGAAAAGCGGTTCATGCTTTATTGACTTATTATGGTTTGGATATTGAAGATTTACTCATCATTTACGATGACCTTGACATGGAAGTTGGGAAAATTCGTTTAAGAGCAAAAGGTTCAGCAGGTGGTCATAATGGTATCAAGTCTATTATTCAACATATTGGAACCCAAACCTTTAATCGTGTTAAAATTGGAATCGGAAGACCTAAAAATGGCATGTCAGTTGTTCACCATGTTTTGAGTACTTTTGACAAGGATGATTATATTGGTATTTTACAGTCTATTGACAAAGTTGACGATTCTGTAAACTACTATTTACAAGAGAAAAACTTTGAAAAAACGATGCAGAGGTATAACGGATAAATGGTGACCTTATTAGATTTATTCTCAGAAAATGATCAGATAAAAAAATGGCATCAAAATCTGACAGATAAGAAAAGACAATTAATCTTAGGCTTGTCAACTTCTACAAAAACTTTAGCAATTGCTAGTAGTTTGAGACAGGAAGATAAGATTGTGTTATTGACGTCAACTTATGGAGAAGCCGAAGGACTTGTTAGTGATCTTATATCTATCTTGGGTGAGGAACTTGTCTATCCATTTTTGGTAGATGACTCCCCTATGGTCGAGTTTTTGATGTCTTCACAAGAAAAAATCATTTCACGGGTTGAAGCCTTGCGTTTTTTGACTGATTCATCTAAGAAAGGGATTTTAGTTTGTAATATCGCAGCAAGTCGATTGATTTTACCGTCTCCCAATGCATTTAAAGATAGTATTGTAAAAATAACAGTTGGTGAAGAATATGACCAACACGCACTTATCCATCAGTTAAAAGAGATAGGCTATCGAAAAGTTACACAAGTACAAACTCAAGGCGAATTTAGTCTGCGAGGAGATATTTTAGATATTTTTGAAATATCCCAGTTGGAACCTTACCGAATTGAGTTTTTTGGTGATGAAGTCGATGGTATTAGGTCATTTGAAGTCGAAACACAATTATCGAAAGAAAATCAGACAGAACTCATTATCTTTCCAGCTAGTGATATGCTTTTGAGGGAAAAGGATTATCAACGAGGACAATCAGCTTTAGAAAAACAAATTTCAAAAACGTTATCACCTATTTTAAAATCATACTTAGAAGAAATTCTTTCAAGTTTTCATCAAAAACAAATGCATTTAGATTCTAGGAAGTTTTTATCTTTGTGTTATGACAAGACATGGACTGTTTTTGACTATATTGAAAAAGATACCCCAATATTCTTTGATGATTATCAAAAATTAATGAATCAGTATGAAGTCTTTGAAAGAGAACTAGCACAATACTTTACAGAAGAATTACAGAACAGTAGAGCATTTTCTGAGATGCAGTATTTTGCAGATACAGAGCAAATCTATAAAAAACAGAGTCCGGTTACCTTTTTCTCTAATCTGCAAAAGGGTTTAGGCAATCTCAAGTTTGACCAAATTTATCAATTTAATCAATATCCTATGCAGGAGTTTTTTAATCAATTTTCTTTTCTAAAAGAAGAAATTGAGCGATACAAAAAAATGGATTATACTATTATCCTGCAGTCTAGCAATTCAATGGGAAGTAAAACATTGGAGGATGTTTTAGAGGAATACCAGATTAAATTGGATTCTAGAGATAAGTCAAGTATTTGTAAAGAATCTGTAAACTTAATCGAGGGTAATCTCAGACATGGTTTTCATTTTGTAGATGAAAAGGTTTTATTGATAACTGAACATGAGATTTTTCAAAAGAAATTGAAACGTCGTTTTCGAAGACAACATGTTTCAAACGCAGAGAGATTAAAAGATTACAATGAACTTGAAAAAGGGGACTACGTTGTCCATCATATCCATGGGATTGGTCAATATTTAGGAATTGAAACCATTGAAATCAAAGGGATACACCGCGATTATGTCAGTGTGCAGTATCAAAATGGGGATCAAATCTCTATCCCAGTAGAACAGATTCATCTACTGTCTAAATATATTTCAAGTGATGGGAAAGCGCCAAAACTCAATAAATTAAATGATGGTCATTTCAAAAAGGCCAAGCAAAAAGTTAAGAACCAAGTAGAGGATATAGCTGACGATTTAATTAAACTTTATTCTGAACGCAGTCAGTTGAAGGGTTTTGCTTTCTCAGCTGATGATGAGGATCAACATGCTTTTGATGATGCCTTCCCTTATGTTGAAACGGATGATCAACTTCGTAGTGTTGAGGAAATCAAGAGAGATATGCAGTCTTCTCAACCAATGGATCGACTTTTAGTTGGGGATGTTGGTTTTGGAAAGACTGAAGTTGCTATGCGTGCAGCCTTTAAGGCAGTCAATGATCACAAACAGGTTGTCGTTCTAGTTCCGACGACGGTTTTAGCGCAACAGCACTATACGAATTTTAAGGAACGATTCCAAAATTTTGCAGTTAATATTGATGTATTGAGTCGTTTTAGAAGTAAAAAAGAGCAGGCAGAGACACTTGAAAAATTGAAAAATGGTCAAATTGATATTTTGATTGGAACGCATCGTGTTTTGTCAAAAGATGTTGTGTTTGCTGATTTGGGTTTGATGATTATTGATGAGGAACAGCGATTTGGTGTCAAGCATAAGGAAACCTTGAAAGAACTGAAAAAACAAGTAGATGTCCTGACCTTGACAGCAACGCCAATTCCTCGTACCCTTCACATGTCTATGCTGGGAATCAGAGATTTGTCTGTTATTGAAACTCCGCCGACTAATCGTTATCCAGTGCAAACCTATGTTTTAGAAAAGAATGATAGTGTGATTCGTGATGCTGTCTTGCGTGAAATGGAGCGTGGAGGTCAAGTTTACTATCTTTACAATAAAGTTGACACGATTGACCAGAAGGTTTCCGAATTACAGGAGTTGATTCCAGATGCTTCGATTGGTTATGTTCATGGGCAAATGAGTGAGATTCAGTTAGAAAATACTCTACTGGATTTCATTGAAGGTCAGTATGATATTTTAGTGACTACTACCATTATTGAGACAGGGGTGGACATTCCAAATGCTAATACTTTATTTATTGAAAATGCGGACCATATGGGCTTGTCAACCTTGTATCAGTTAAGAGGAAGAGTCGGTCGTAGTAATCGTATTGCTTATGCCTATCTCATGTATCGTCCAGAAAAATCAATCAGTGAAGTCTCCGAGAAGAGATTAGAAGCGATCAAAGGATTTACAGAATTGGGCTCTGGATTTAAGATTGCAATGCGAGATCTTTCGATTCGCGGAGCAGGAAATCTTTTAGGAAAATCCCAGTCTGGTTTCATTGATTCTGTTGGTTTTGAATTGTATTCGCAGTTATTGGAGGAAGCTATTGCTAAACGACATGGTAATGTGAACACAAGAACCAAAGGGAATTCTGAGTTGATTTTACAAATTGATGCCTATCTTCCTGATACCTATATTTCTGATCAACGACATAAGATTGAAATTTACAAGAAAATTCGTCAAATTGACAACCGTGTCAATTATGAGGAGTTACAAGAAGAGCTGATGGACCGTTTTGGAGAATACCCAGATGTGGTTGCTTATCTTTTAGAGATTGGTTTAGTCAAGTCATATTTGGACAAGGTCTTTGTTCAACGTGTAGAAAGAAAAGAGAATAAGATTACAGTTCAATTTGAAAAAGTCACTCAACGACTGTTTTTGGCTCAAGATTATTTTAAAGCTTTATCCGCAACGAATTTAAAAGCAGCCATAGCTGAGAATAAGGGATTAATGGAAGTTGTATTTGATGTTCGAAACAAGAAGGACTATGAAATTTTAGAAGGTCTACTCATTTTTGGAGAAAGTTTATTAGAGATAAAAGTGTCGAAAGAAGGCAATTCCCTTTAACATTTTTCTTCTATAAAGTAGATAAAAATGATACAATAATAATTTGAGGTAATAAAAATGAGATTAGACAAATATTTAAAAGTATCAAGAATTATCAAGCGTCGTACAGTCGCAAAAGAAGTAGCAGATAAAGGCAGAATCAAGGTAAATGGAATCTTGGCAAAAGGTTCAACGGATTTGAAAGTTAATGACCAAGTTGAAATTCGCTTTGGAAATAAGTTGCTACTTGTAAAAGTACTGGAGATGAAAGATAGTACAAAAAAAGAAGATGCAGCAGGCATGTATGAAATTATCAGTGAAACACGGGTAGAAGAAAATGTCTAAAAATATCGTACAATTGAATAATTCTTTTATTCAAAATGAACACCAACGTCGTCGCTATCTGATGAAGGAACGACAAAAACGGAATCGTTTCATGGGTTGGGTTCTTATTTTGATGATTTTATTGTTCATTTTACCAACTTATAATCTTGCTCAAAGTTATCATCAATTACTCCAAAGACGTCAACAGTTATCAGACTTGCAAACTCAGTATCAAACCTTGAGTGAGGAAAAGGAGAAAGAGACAGCTTTTGCTACAAAGTTGAAAGATGAAGATTACGCTGCTAAATACATGCGTGCAAAATATTATTATTCTAAGAATCGGGAAGCTGTTTATACGATTCCTGACTTGCTCCCAAGGTGATAAAATGGAAAATTTATTAGACGTAATTGAGCAATTTTTGAGTCTATCGGATGAAAAACTAGAAGAGTTGTCTGATAAAAATCAACTATTGCGTTTACAAGAAGAAAAGGAAAGGAAGAATGCGTAAATTCTTAATTATTTTGTTGCTACCTAGTTTTTTGACCATTTCAAAAGTCGTTAGCACAGAAAAAGAAGTCGTCTATACTTCGAAAGAAATTTATTACCTTTCACAATCTGACTTTGGTATTTATTTTAGAGAAAAGCTAAGTTTTCCTATGGTTTATGGAGAAGTTCCTGTTTATGCGAATGAAGATTTAGTAGTAGAATCTGGAAAATTGACTCCAAAAACAAGTTTTCAAATAACCGAGTGGCGTTTAAATAAACAAGGAATTCCAGTATTTAAGTTATCCAACCATCAATTTATTGCTGCAGACAAACGATTGTTATATGATCAGTCAGAGGTAACTCCAACAATAAAAAAAGTATGGTTAGAATCTGATTTTAAACTGTATAACAGTCCTTATGATTTAAAAGAAGTGAAATCATCCTTATCAGCTTATTCTCAGGTATCAATCGATAAGACCATGTTTGTAGAAGGAAGAGAATTTCTACATATTGATCAGACTGGATGGGTAGCTAAAGAATCAACTTCTGAAGAAGATAATCGGATGAGTAAAGTCCAAGAAATGTTATCGGAAAAATATCAGAAGGATTCATTTTCTATTTATGTTAAGCAACTGACTACTGAAAAAGAAGCTGGTATCAATCAAGATGAAAAGATGTATGCAGCTAGTGTTTTGAAACTCCCTTATCTTTATTATACGCAAGAAAAAATAAATGAAGGTCTTTATCAGTTAGATACGACTGTAAAATACGTATCTGCAGTCAATGATTTTCCGGGTTCTTATAAACCAGAGGGAAGTGGTAGTCTTCCTAAAAAAGAGGATAATAAAGAGTATTCTCTAAAGGATTTAATTACGAAAGTATCTAAAGAATCTGATAATGTAGCTCATAATCTATTGGGATATTACATTTCAAACCAATCTGATGCCACATTCAAATCCAAGATGTCTGCTATTATGGGAGATGATTGGGATTCCAAAGAAAAATTGATTTCTTCTAAGATGGCTGGGAAGGTCATGGAAGCTATTTATAATCAAAATGGATTTGTATTGGATTCTTTGACTAAAACAGATTTTGATAATGAGAGAATTGCCAAAGGTGTTTCTGTTAAAGTAGCTCATAAAATTGGAGATGCGGATGAATTTAAGCATGATACAGGTGTTGTCTATGCAGATTCTCCATTTATTCTTTCTATTTTCACTAAAAATTCTGATTATGATACGATTTCTAAGATAGCCAAGGATGTTTATGAGGTTCTAAAATGAGGAAACAAGATTTTTTAAATCATTTTCTCAAGAAGGGATATTTCAAAAGGCATGCTAAGGTGATGCTAGCTCTTTCTGGTGGATTAGATTCTATGTTTCTATTTAAGGTGTTATCTACGTATCAAAAAGAGTTAGAAATTGAATTGATTCTAGCTCATGTGAATCATAAGCAGAGAGTAGAATCAGATTGGGAAGAACAGGAATTAAGGAAGTTAGCTGCTGAAGCAGAGCTTCCTATTTATATCAGCGATTTTTCAGGAGAATTTTCAGAAGCGCGTGCTCGACATTTTCGTTATGATTTTTTTCAAGAGGTCATGAAAAAGACAGGTGCGACAGCTTTGGTCACTGCCCACCATGCTGATGATCAGGTGGAAACGATTTTAATGCGCTTGATTCGAGGAACTCGTTTGCGCTATCTATCAGGAATTAAGGAGAAGCAAGTAGTCGGAGAGATAGAAATAATTCGTCCCTTCTTGCATTTTCAGAAAAAAGACTTTCCACCAATTTTTCACTTTGAAGATACATCAAATCAGGAAAATCATTATTTTCGCAATCGTATTCGAAATTCTTATTTACCAGAATTAGAAAAAGAAAATCCTCGATTTAGAGATGCAATCTTAAGCATCGGCAATGAAATTTTAGATTATGACTTAGCTATAGCTGAATTATCAAAGAATATTGATGTAGAAAATTTAGAGCAGCTATTGTCTTACTCTGAGTCTACACAAAGAGTTTTACTTCAAACTTATCTGAATCGTTTTCCAGATTTGAATCTCACAAAAGCTCAGTTTGAAGAAGTTCGGCAGATTTTAAAATCTAAAAGCCAGTATCGTCATCCGCTTAAAAATGGTTATGAATTAGTAAAAGAGTATCAACAGTTTCGGATTTGTAAAATCAGTCCTCAGTCTGATGAAAAGGAAGATGAACTTGTGTTACACTATCAAAATCAGGTATCCTACCAAGGTTATTTATTTTCCTTTGGACTTCCTTTAGAAGGTGGATTAATTCAGCAGGTACCTGTTTCACGGGAAACCTCAATACACATTCGTCATCGAAAAACAGGAGATTTTTTGATTCAAAATGGGCATAGAAAAAAACTCAGACGTCTATTTATTGATTTGAAAATCCCTATGGAAAAGCGAAAATCATCTCTGATTATTGAGCAATTTGGTGAAATTGTCTCAATTTTGGGAATTGCGACCAGTAATTTGAGTAAAAACACGAAAAATGATATAATGAACACTGTACTTTATATAGAAAAAATAGATAGGTAAAAAAATGTTAGAAAACGATATTAAAAAAATCCTCGTTTCACACGATGAAATTACAGAAGCTGCTAAAAAATTAGGTGCTCAACTCACTAAAGACTATGCAGGAAAAAATCCAATCTTAGTTGGGATTTTAAAAGGATCTATTCCTTTTATGGCTGAATTAGTCAAACATATCGACACACATATTGAAATGGACTTCATGATGGTTTCTAGCTATCATGGTGGAACAGCAAGTAGTGGTGTCATTAATATCAAGCAAGATGTAACTCAAGATATCAAAGGAAGACATGTTTTATTTGTAGAAGATATCATTGATACAGGTCAAACTTTGAAGAATTTGCGAGATATGTTTATTGCAAGAGAAGCAGCTTCTGTTAATATTGCAACCTTGTTGGATAAACCAGAGGGACGTGTTGTAGAAATTGAGGCTGACTATACCTGCTTTACTATTCCAAATGAGTTTGTAGTAGGTTATGGTTTAGACTACAAAGAAAATTATCGTAACCTTCCTTATGTTGGAGTATTGAAAGAAGAAGTATATTCAAATTAGAAAGAACAATTTTTAATGAAAAAACAAAATAATGGTTTAATTAAAAATCCTTTTCTATGGTTATTACTTATTTTTTTCCTAGTTACAGCTTACCAGTATTTTAGTACAGGTAGTGTTGCAGGGAAAAGTGAGCAAATTAATTATACAGAATTGGTAAAAGAAATTACCGATGACAATGTAAAAGAATTAACCTACCAACCAAATGGAAGTGTTATCGAGGTTTCGGGTGTCTATAAAAATCCTAAAACAAGTAAAGAAGAAACAGGTATCCAGTTCTTTTCTCCTTCTGCTACAACAGTAGAGAAATTTTCAAGTATTATTCTTCCTTCAGATACTACAGTATCAGAATTGCAAAAGCTTGCTTCTGACCATAAAGCGGAAGTAACTATTAAGCATGAAAGTTCAAGTGGTATGTGGATTAATATTCTTGTATCCATTGTGCCATTCGGTATTCTTTTCTTCTTTCTATTTTCTATGATGGGAAATATGGGAGGAAATAATAGCCGTAACCCGATGAGTTTTGGACGTAGTAAGGCTAAAGCTGCAAATAAAGAAGATATTAAAGTAAGATTTTCAGATGTTGCTGGAGCTGAGGAAGAAAAACAAGAACTAGTTGAAGTTGTTGAATTTTTAAAAGATCCAAAACGATTTACAAAACTTGGAGCCCGTATTCCAGCAGGTGTCCTTCTAGAGGGACCTCCGGGAACAGGTAAGACGTTACTTGCTAAGGCAGTCGCCGGAGAAGCAGGTGTTCCATTCTTTAGTATCTCAGGTTCTGACTTTGTAGAAATGTTTGTCGGAGTTGGAGCTAGTCGTGTTCGTTCTCTTTTTGAAGATGCCAAAAAAGCAGCACCAGCTATTATCTTTATCGATGAAATTGATGCTGTTGGCCGTCAACGTGGAGTCGGTCTTGGCGGAGGTAATGACGAACGTGAACAAACCTTGAACCAACTCTTGATTGAGATGGACGGTTTTGAGGGAAATGAAGGGATTATTGTCATCGCTGCGACAAACCGTTCAGATGTACTTGACCCTGCCCTTTTGCGTCCAGGACGTTTTGATAGAAAAGTATTGGTTGGCCGTCCTGATGTTAAAGGTCGCGAAGCAATCTTGAAAGTTCATGCTAAGAACAAGCCTTTAGCGGAAAATGTTGATTTGAAATTAGTTGCCCAACAAACTCCAGGTTTTGTTGGTGCTGATTTAGAGAATGTATTGAATGAAGCAGCTCTAGTTGCTGCTCGTCGCAATAAATCAGTAATTGATGCCTCAGATATTGATGAAGCAGAAGATAGAGTTATTGCTGGTCCTTCTAAGAAAGATAAGACAGTTTCACAAAAAGAACGTGAATTGGTTGCCTACCATGAGGCAGGACATACCATTGTTGGTCTAGTCTTGTCGAATGCTCGTGTTGTGCATAAAGTTACCATCGTACCGCGTGGACGTGCCGGAGGATATATGATTGCACTTCCTAAGGAAGACCAAATGCTTCTTTCTAAAGAAGATATGAAAGAGCAATTGGCTGGTTTAATGGGTGGACGTGTAGCTGAAGAAATTATCTTTAACGTCCAAACTACAGGAGCTTCAAACGACTTTGAACAAGCGACACAAATGGCGCGTGCAATGGTTACAGAGTACGGTATGAGTGAAAAACTTGGCCCAGTACAATATGAAGGAAACCATGCTATGTTTGGTGCACAGAGTCCTCAAAAATCAATTTCAGAACAAACAGCTTATGAAATTGACGAAGAAGTTCGTTCATTATTAAATGAAGCACGAAATAAAGCTGCTGAAATCATCCAATCAAATCGTGAAACTCACAAGTTGATTGCAGAAGCATTATTGAAATACGAAACATTGGATAGTACACAAATTAAAGCTCTTTATGAAACAGGAAAGATGCCTGAAACCGTAGAAGAGGAATCTCATGCATTATCTTATGATGAAGTAAAGTCAAAAATGAATGACGAAAAATAACCCTGAGAGAGGCAAGACCTCTCTTTTTTGTGCAGTTGAGGAGCTAAAGGG
>NZ_CAJZDT010000038.1:0-13678 GCF_915066115.1 uncultured Streptococcus sp.
GATCAGATACAAGGTTAAAATGATAAATATTTTTCTCTTCATAAGATTTCCTCCTAAATGTATTCTTTATCTTAGTTTAGCTACAACCTTTACACTGCTAGTATAGCACTCATTTTGATTTTGAATCACTCAAATCATAAAAGGTCACCAAAACATCTTGAACAATAACAAGTTTTTCATCTATACAAAAATAGTTATACTCAACAACAATCAAACTAAAGAACTAAACACATATAGTTTAAAATACTTTTTGATATTTCAAACAATACTGACAAAGTTAATAATAAATCTGTGGTAGTATTTCTTACCTCTACCGCTTTCCAATTTTATAAGTGTATTAATTAAATAATGTATTAGAAAAAACGAACAAGACTGTGTTAATAACCTATCTTATTCGTTTAATTTATCAGACTTGTTCAGGAATTATTTGAAGCAAGATTAGCTGATTAGACAGTTAATTTTTAACGTTCCAACTAGCCATTAGTTTTTAGTTTTCACCTATTTAAATCAGCTAAAATAATCCTTAACAGAACCTGTATATTATAGTTCTGTAGATTCAACAAGATGCCGAACAAGTCGATTATTCAATTTTTTATAGAAGTTTACAATCACCTTTTAACATGGAACTGGAGGTGCAGGATTCCATGAACTTTTTGGAATGCATACTGGAGGAACATATGGACCAGGTTTTATCATCCCTCCGATACTCTTCAAAATCCCCCAGCCAATACATCCAACATCTCCAATAAAACAGTCATCTCCACCACTAATTGTCTCTAATTCTACTTCATTCAAAGCAATATAATCGTTTTTTTTCATCGTTATAATTCATTCCTTTCGTTTCACTCAAGGCACAACACAGAATGAAAAAGTGTTGTGCTCTTTATTTTGTTTTATAATAATAGTGAGAAAGCCTATCACTACTACAAATCACGGGGAGGTGAATAAGTGAGTGGTATAGCCACTACCTCGCATTTTTATAGGTGTCATTCTTTCCATCAAGCACAACTAACTGTGACTAGGAGCACGTAAACTTATATTGAATAAGCGACTCGTTTGCAAAGAACAGCTTCTATCCGTGCATAGGTCATTTACAATACAACACTATTATATCTATACATGAACACAGAACCACTGATGAGGATTTTTCCGGCATTGATTCGTAAAATCATCAATTGCTGCATCAACAACTCTACCTGCAACATAGCTGCCTACCCCTGTCCAAAACACAACATCGTCAACCCCAAATATTCCTCCCTCTATTCTATCAAGCATCTCAGTATCCATAATTGCAAATTGTGACATTGTTTTTGTATTCATGATGAATACCTCCTTTTTTTATTTTTAATTTTTGTCCTGTTGCAACTTTGACAAGTTTAGTATATCATTGTTTTTTAAAATTTTTCATCCAAATCTTGAATTGTCATCGAAACGTCTTAAATTAGCTTTTTTATTTAAAACCACCTCTAAAATTTTTTTAAAAGATAATTTCTAATCACTTTTTTACCATTCAGGAAGTTTCAATGACTATTCAAGATTTCATAAAATATGAACTTATTTTTATGGCATAATATACCTATCTACTATATGAAAATGAAAGGAATTGCCAATGACTTCTTATAAACGTACATTTGTTCCTCAAATAGATGCTAGAGACTGCGGTGTTGCTGCCTTAGCCTCGATTGCTAAATTCTATGGTTCAGATTTTTCTCTAGCTCACTTGAGAGAACTTGCAAAGACCAATAAAGAAGGGACGACTGCTCTTGGCATTGTAAAAGCCGCTGATGAAATGGGCTTTGAAACAAGACCTGTTCAAGCAGATAAAACTCTCTTTGACATGAGTGATGTCCCCTATCCATTTATCGTTCACGTTAACAAAGAAGGAAAACTCCAACATTACTATGTTGTCTATCAAACAAAGAAAGACTATCTGATTATTGGTGATCCTGATCCTTCTGTAAAAATCACCAAAATGTCAAAAGAACGCTTTTTCTCTGAATGGACTGGAGTAGCTATTTTTCTAGCTCCCAAACCCAGCTATCAACCCCATAAAGATAAAAAGAATGGTCTACTAAGCTTCCTTCCTCTGATTTTCAAACAAAAATCTCTCATTACTTACATTGTTCTCTCAAGCTTATTGGTCACTATTATCAATATAGGTGGTTCTTATTATCTCCAAGGAATCTTGGATGAATACATCCCAAATCAGATGAAATCAACTTTAGGAATCATCTCAGTTGGTCTAGTTATCACTTATATCCTCCAACAAGTCATGGGCTTCTCCAGAGATTATCTCCTAACTGTTCTGAGCCAGAGATTAAGTATTGATGTGATTTTATCCTATATTCGCCATATTTTTGAACTTCCTATGTCTTTCTTTGCGACACGTCGGACAGGAGAAATCATTTCACGGTTCACAGATGCTAACTCTATTATAGATGCCTTGGCTTCTACTATTCTCTCTCTTTTTCTGGATGTTTCCATTCTGATTCTTGTAGGGGGCGTCTTACTGGCACAAAACCCTAATCTCTTCCTTCTTTCTCTTATTTCCATTCCTATATACATGGTCATCATCTTTTCTTTTATGAAGCCTTTCGAAAAAATGAACCATGATGTCATGCAAAGTAATTCTATGGTTAGCTCTGCTATTATCGAAGATATCAACGGGATTGAAACTATAAAGTCGCTTACGAGTGAAGAAAATCGCTATCAAAATATAGACAGCGAATTTGTAGATTATCTGGAAAAATCCTTTAAGCTCAGTAAATATTCTATTTTACAAACGAGTTTAAAGCAGGGAACAAAATTAGTTCTAAATATCCTTATCCTATGGTTTGGCGCTCAATTAGTCATGTCGAGTAAAATTTCTATCGGTCAGCTGATTACCTTTAATACACTTCTTTCTTACTTTACAACTCCTATGGAAAATATTATCAACCTCCAAACCAAACTCCAATCTGCGAAGGTCGCTAATAACCGTTTAAACGAAGTCTATCTAGTCGAATCTGAGTTCCAAGCCCCAGAAAACCCTGTTCATTCACATTTTTTGATGGGCGATATTGAATTTGATAACCTTTCTTATAAGTATGGTTTTGGACGAGATACTTTAACAGATATTAATCTCACGATTAAACAAGGAGATAAGGTTAGCCTAGTTGGAGTTAGTGGTTCTGGTAAAACAACTTTAGCCAAAATGATTGTCAATTTCTTTGCACCCTACAAAGGACATATTTCCATCAATCATCAGGATATTAAAAACATTGATAAAAAAGTCTTGCGCCGTCATATTAATTACCTACCCCAACAAGCCTATATCTTTAATGGATCTATTTTGGAAAACTTAACCTTGGGCGGTAATAATATAATTAGCCAAGAAGATATTTTAAAAGCTTGTGAATTAGCTGAAATCCGTCAAGACATTGAAAGAATGCCTATGGGCTATCAAACTCAGCTCTCTGATGGAGCTGGTCTATCAGGAGGACAGAAGCAACGAATCGCCCTCGCTCGTGCTCTTTTAACTAAAGCTTCTGTTTTAATACTAGATGAAGCTACTAGCGGTCTTGATGTCTTGACTGAGAAAAAAGTTATAGATAATCTTATGTCCCTAACTGATAAAACCATTCTCTTTGTAGCCCATCGTCTCAGTATAGCCGAACGAACCAACCGTGTCATTGTTCTTGACCAGGGGAAAATCATTGAAGTTGGTAGTCACCAAGAGTTAATGCAGGAGCAAGGCTTCTACCATCATCTATTCAATAAATAAGGAGAATGTCATGAATCCTAATCTTTTTAGAAGCGTCGAGTTTTATCAGAGACGTTACCATAACTATGCGACAGTGTTAATTATACCTCTTTCATTACTGTTTACTTTCATCTTGATTTTCTCCCTTGTTGCCACAAAAGAAATTACTGTTACTTCCCAAGGAGAAATCACCCCTACAAGTGTCATTGCATCTATTCAGTCAACCAGTGATAATCCTATCCTTGCTAATCATTTAGTGGCAAATCAAGTAGTTGAAAAAGGTGACTTACTCATCAAATACTCTGAAACAATGGAAGAAAGTCAGAAAACTGCCTTAGAAACTCAATTACAAAGACTTGAGAAGCAAAAAGAAGGACTTGGAATTTTGAAACAAAGCTTAGAGAAAGCGACTGATCTTTTTTCTGGTGAGGATGAGTTTGGCTACCATAATACCTTTATGAATTTTACTAAACAATCCCATGATATTGAACTGGGTATTACAAAGACTAACACTGAGGTTTCAAATCAAGCTAATCTTGCCAATAGCAGTTCATCAGCCATCGAACAAGAAATTACAAAAGTTCAACAACAGATTGGAGAATATCAAGAGCTGAGAGATGCTATCATAAATAACAGAGCACGCTTACCAACTGGCAATCCACACCAGTCAATTTTGAATCGTTATCTTGTAGCCTCACAAGGACAAACACAAGGAACTGCAGAAGAGCCATTTTTATCTCAAATTAATCAAAGTATTGCAGGTCTTGAATCATCTATCGCAAGCCTCAAAATTCAGCAAGCTGGTATCGGAAGTGTAGCAACTTATGATAATAGTTTAGCAACCAAAATTGAAGTACTCCGCACTCAGTTTTTACAGACAGCTTCTCAGCAACAACTGACCGTGGAGAATCAATTAACAGAATTAAAAGTACAACTAGATCAAGCGACACAGCGCTTGGAAAATAATACTTTAACCTCTCCAAGTAAAGGAATCGTTCATCTGAACAGCGAATTTGAAGGTAAAAATAGAATTCCAACTGGTACAGAAATTGCTCAAATATTCCCTGTCATCACAGATACAAGAGAAGTACTAATCACTTACTACGTATCTTCTGACTATCTACCTCTACTAGATAAAGGACAAACTGTAAGATTAAAACTGGAGAAGATTGGAAATCACGGCATTACCATCATCGGTCAACTCCAGACAATTGATCAAACTCCTACCAGAACAGAGCAAGGTAATCTCTTTAAATTAACCGCTCTTGCAAAACTATCTAATGAGGATAGTAAACTCATCCAATATGGCTTACAAGGTCGCGTCACTAGTGTAACTGCAAAGAAAACATATTTTGATTATTTCAAAGATAAAATCTTAACCCATTCTGATTAATTTTCAGATAACACTCTATAACTATTTATTATCTTATAAAACAGGAGAATCATAACATGGATAAGAAACAAAACCTAACTTCATTTCAAGAACTAACAACTACCGAACTCAATCAAATTACAGGTGGAGGATGGTGGGAAGATATCTTATACGACCTTAATATAATTAAGCGTAACAATACGAAAGGACTTCATCATCCAATACAACTATAAAAAATAAGACCGAGTAACAAGAACTCTCGGTCTTATTTTTTTCATCATTCTGTAGGTATCATAGTAAGCACCTGACGAAAAACTTGATCTTGACAGGTGGTATTGAGACTGGTATTGGGATGACTTTCCACAATTTTCATGACGGTATAGAGCCCAACACCTCGGTCCTCTCCTTTAGAACTAACTCCAAAAGAGAAGATTTCAGAAACATCTATACCCTCTTCTCTGATGGAATTTTCGATGATAAAGGTCTCCTGTGCTCCATTTTTTAAAAAGGCGATTGAAACATGAGGTTGACTGGCCTCTGCACTGGCTTCAATAGCATTGTCACAAAGGATAGACACAATGGTTAGAAAATCAAGCAAACTCATCCCCTCTACCTGAATCTCCTCAGGAACTTCGACATTAAAGACTATGTTCTTATCTCTGGCTTTTAGAAATTTCCCTGCTAGAAGACTTTTGAGGGATTTATCACGAATATTCACCAATCGACCAAGGTCATATTTATTGTCCTGCAATTTCTGACTGGAATCCTTTAAGACGGAGCCATAGACCTCTTTTATCTGCTCCATATCCTCCTCTTCAATGCCCAGACGTAAGCTGGTCAAGAGGTTGGTGTAGTCATGGCGAAAGCTCCGGACTTCCTTGTAAAGTTCCTCTATATGTCGACTATAGCGTTCCATATCTCTGTAGCGCAAGGTCTGCTCTTGGTCCAGTCTCTCACGGAGTTTGTCCTTCAAATAGGTATCCAATTTCTTGATAACCCCCATAAAAAAGAGGAGGTAAAACACTAGGATGAGATAGCGAACAGTCTTTGATTGAATACCTTGCTCATATTCAAAGTAAGACAGAGTTTGTATCACCAAATAGTAAGCCCCCATTATCCAGTTAATTTTAGTCAGGGACTTTTGAAAACCTGTATCAAGAATCTCCCTTCTCAAGCTAGTGAAATCATAGTCCAACCATTTCAAAAAGGCTAGAGAAATGAAGAAATTGAAAATTATTATACACAACCAAATCAAAGAGTAATCATCATGTACTTGCCCTTGTCCCAAAAATGGAAGCACAAAATAAGAAAGACCTCTATAAAAGAGATTCACCAATATCATTGGAAAGAGACCATAAAAGAAAAGGAGTTTTTTAGGAAACCCTCTTAACAGTAAGAAAGACAAGCCTATGCCGTACAAGGGGTTCGTGAAATAAGATAGGTAAGTATTTCCTACTATATAGCTAATCATTACAAAAACAACGGCCAACAGTATCCTAAAAAGAAAGGCCTTAAAAATCCTCTCAAAAGTGAGACCAATTCCATCTACCTTAAAGAAAATGACAATTTCTAGCCCATTAGTAATAAGTGTATATAATAATATCCAAGCAATATTCATAAATTCTCCTAGCTCAGTGTAAGTTATTAATAGCTTCAGACACTTCTCTGACCTTATAACGCGCGATCAAACAACTTCCACCATTGGGAAAGAAAAGCAGTTTTTCTTTCTTATCCAAATGCATCACATTGGCTGGATTGATGAGAAAAGAGCGGTGGCACTGCAAGAGACGAGGCTCCTGCTTGAAAACCTCCTCTAAACTCGCTGTAAATTCCAGCCTGTCTGTCTTGGTATAGAGAATAACACGATGGGCTCTGGGCGATGTTTCGAGATAGTAAACATCTTTAAAAGGATACTGGAATTGGGCAAATTTTGATTTAAAATAAAAGCAATCTTCCGCCAGACTTTTACTATCTTGACTATTGGCATAGAGAAGGGCTGTTTCGATCCGAGACTCAAACTCCTCTGCCGAAAGGGCCTTATCAATGTAGTCCAAAGCAGACACTTGGTAGCGAAAGGAGAGGGGCATAAACTCCGAGTGAGTCGTCACAAAGACGATTAAGGCATAAGGATCCCTATCCCGAATCTTTCTAGCCACTTCCAGACCCTTCATCTCTTCATTTCGAATCTCAATGTCCAAAAAGAATAGCTGATGTGCTCCCTTCTCATGCACCTCTGCCAGCAGTTGGTCTGGCTTGCCAAAGACCTCAAAAGAGCTGGGAGTGATATGATGTGCTTTCAAAAGTTTCTCAATCGTCGTTTCAATCCTAGTCTGCTGGGAAAAATCATCTTCTAAAACAAATATTCTCATCTTTTTACTCTCCCTCTTTCAACCATTTTTGACGAATTTCTCTATAGCGACGTCTGGAATACTTGACAGCGTATTGACTTTCTTCTCCAAGAAAAAGGATTCTTTCTTGAAAATCAATCGATTTTACTTTATCAAGATTGACCAAACAATTTCGATGACATCTCATCAAGGTTTCCCCATATTGGTTCTCAAGATTACTTAAATTTTGAACCATATTAAAACTAGCTTCTTCTGTAACAATCTGTACGGTATGTGCTTTAGTTGGATGCATTTGGATATAGTAGATATCGTCGACGTTTACTTTATAGACTGTTTTCTGTGTCTGAATAATCATATGTTTCATTGGATTCTCCTCCTAAGAAAAGAATAACAGAAAAGGTCTAGCACAAGCACACCCAATCCTAAACAGTCTTTGAAAGCTCCTAAAAGGATTATTTTTCTACAACATCATGATGAGGTTACAACTATTTTATCATAAAATCTACTCATTGCCATTCAAGACATTTCAAGAACAATTAAAGATTTGAAGGCGAAAAAGGAGATAAAAGTGATAGACTGACAGTATCAAAATACAATTGCTATAATCAAAACTAGCACCCAGATTAGAGGAGGAATTCTCATGACAGATACAGACCCCATCAAAAGAGCTCAGACTTTGATTACGGATTTAAACAAAGCCTACCAAGCATGCAAACAGGCAACCGCTGACGACGTCCGCTTTCAGGAGCAATTAAACTCTATTCTTGGTTTTTTAGCCAAGGCTGAGACAGTGGATAATCGAGTCTTGATTGAACTGGAAAAATTTTACCAGACTTCCAGTCTTCTCATGGGACTCAGCGCTCTTGATCCAGATGCTCCTACTCGCGCCGCTTGGCGGGCCTATGACCGCTTCCACTTTGACCAAGTCAAGACAAAGTTGAGCCTCTACGGTCCAACCATTATCTTGTAGAAAATAAAAGAAGTTGAGACAAACTGAACTCAACTTCTTTTTAGTGCCATATAAGCAAGTTTTAATCCTGCATCTGACGTTTTACCTGATAAGGCAAATACAAGACTTGTAAAACCAAACCTGTACCCAGCAAGGCTAGAAGGGCTAGTTTTTCTTGGAAGGTAATCAACCCAACAACTAATTCCACAAGTAAAACAAAACTGGTCAATCCTCGGACTACCGCCTGCAAGCCTTTTTCCTTTTGCCCCTTGTCCAGTGGAAAGAGTTGGGTCAAATACTGGTAGTCAAAGGCGTGATAGAGGGCCAGCAACTGGAAGAGCAAGAGGTAGTTAAAGAGAACTACCACTGCTGTCGCAATCCAAGCTTGCTCGATAAAGACCTGCGCCAACAAAGAAAGCAAGAGAAGACGGAGACTGAGCGCAAAGAGGTCTCCATTTCGCAGATAAGAACGCAGATAGAGATTTTGCCAAATCTTTCCCGGTACCTTCTGAACAACCTTTAGGATAAAGTCCAGATAGGCACGACGCTTGACGCTGTTTGAAATTCCCTTTACCTGCGTAAAGAGGGCAAAGAAACGAAGCAAGACTTGCTTACGCTTGCTTTCTTGGGAAATGACATAGTCCCAGTCCAGTCCAGTTTCCGTGAAAAATTTGCTGGCCTTTTGACGAAAGAGGAAATATTTACCTACTCCCAATAAAAGCACATAGACCAGAAAAACAGGCAAGCCATAGCCCATTACTAAAAATAAAGGCGCAAATAATAGCAAGAAAAGGGTCTGGACAAAGAGCCAAAAGGCTAGAGAAATGCCAGTTTGACGCTTGAGATGGAATTTGATTTTCTCTTCTCCAACCAAGAGAAAGAGCTTGTCTGGAGCCTCCATATAGGTGGCAATTCCACCCCAAAGCAACAGTAAAACAGAGGTAATTCCTACAAACAAAAGGATAGGCCAATGATTTTCAGGAAAATGTTGTAAGAGTTGACTGTACTGGTAGGCTAGAAATCCCAGCAGAACAAGCAGGAACAAGACAAAGTGGTCATTGAGAACATAGCGCAGATAACCAAGACACTCCTTACGAAAAGCCTGCTTTCTCTTTAAAAACAAGTCTTTCATAGCTCCTCCTCTTTGGTCAGAGCCAAGTAAATATCATTCAAACTAGCCTCAGGCATATCAAAGGCTTCGCGCAGTTGCAGGAGATTCCCCTTGGCACGCACCTCTCCCTTGTGAAGAATGATAAAGGCATCACACATCTTCTCCGCTGAATCCAGCACGTGGGTACTCATGAGAATGGACTTGCCCTTTTGCTTTTCCACTTCCAAAAGCTGAATCAAGTCTGCAATAGCCAGCGGATCGAGCCCAAGGAAAGGCTCATCCACGATGAAAAGACTCGGATCCACCACAAAAGCACAGATAATCATGACCTTCTGCTTCATCCCTTTTGAAAAATGAACAGGGAACCAATCTAATTTCTGATCCAGACGGAACATTTTTAACAAAGGCTCCACTCTCTCAAAAGCCACTTTCTGCTCAATACCATAAGCCATAGCAACCGTTTCGATATGCTCTCTAAGGGTCAATTCCTCATACAGGCTAGGCGTCTCAGGAATGTAGCCAATCTGCTTGCGGTAGCTCGTTGCATCTTCTTGCAGGGTCAGACCATTGATATTGATAGAACCGCTATAAGGTGTCAACAGACCGATAATTTCATTAATTGTCGTTGATTTCCCAGCGCCATTGAGACCAATCAAACCAACTAACTGCCCACTTTCAACAGTAAAGGACACATCTTTCAAGACAGGGACATGAACATAGCCACCTGTCAGGTTTTTAATTTCCAACATATTTTCTCCAAATCTGGTATAATGTAGCTATATTATATCAAAATTCAATACAGTAGAGGTAGATTTTATGTCAGATTGCATTTTTTGTAAAATCATTGCAGGGGAAATTCCTGCTTCAAAAGTATATGAAGATGAGCAGGTTCTTGCCTTTCTTGATATCTCTCAAGCGACACCAGGACACACCTTAGTCGTGCCAAAGGAACACTATCGCAATCTTTTAGAAATGGATGCTACTAGCGCCATCCAACTCTTTGCCCAAGTACCAAAAGTAGCTCAAAAAGTCATGAAAGCTACCAAGGCTGCTGGTATGAATATCATTGCTAACTGTGAAGAAGTCGCTGGGCAAACCGTCTTTCATACCCACGTTCACCTCGTGCCTCGCTACAGTGCGGACGATGACCTCAAGATTGATTTTATCGCCCACGAACCAGACTTTGACAAACTTGCTCAAGTCGCTGAAACCATCAAAAATGCCTAAGGAGTTGCCATGAAATTATCCAACCTACTGCTATTTGCAGGAGCTGCAGCCGGAAGTTATCTGGTCACAAAAAATCGCCAAACCATCACAGATGAAGTCTTGAATACCACTGACCGCGTTCAAGCTATCAAGGACGATGTAGATATTATCCAAAACAGCTTGCAAATCATCGACCAGCAAAAAGAACTCATCAAAGAATACCAAGAAGACCTGACTTACAAGTTTAAGGTCTTGGAAAAGGATATCCAGACTAGACTAGCTGTGATTAAAGAAACACAGGAAATCGAAGATAAGTAAAAAGAGCCATGAACTTTCCTTAAATCTATTTTAGGTTGTCAGGGTCAAACAAAAAAGAGGAATGAAAATGAAACAGTTTTTTAAAATTCTGGCACAGATCATCCTAATCCCTTGTGGTTGCCTTAGCCTTCTTGCGGTCCTAGCATTTCTAGTACTGTTTTTTGCCTTCAGAGCCTCACCGATTGACATTCACAAGGGAAATAACGCCCTCAAACAAATCTTTACCTCCCTTGACATGCCTCCTAAGAAAGTAAAATCAAATGGAAGATATAAATACGAGGGTGGGGGCTTAAATTTTTATGTTACTTTCTCAGATGAGGTCATCAATAGCCATCCCGTCTTAAAAGAAAGTCCAAATCTCACCAAAAACCAACTCGAAGTCTATGTCCTACAGACTGGAGATATCTCCTACTATAAAGTAGGGGATAACTTGTTCAATCATGGTTTATTGCAATTTTTAAAGAAGGAAAGTAGGAATTATTTACAAGAAATCGGAAAGAAACCAAATCCTGATTACTCAGTTCTATATTGGAAGGATCAGGAAAGTCTAAAAAAGGGAATTGCATTCTATGAAAAAGCCTTGACTTTAGTGGATATTCAGGATAACTCTGCAATCAACCATATTGATACCGTTACCATTAAGCCTGGTAAAGAAGCGGAAATCAAGCAACTCATCCAAGATATGGATGCAGCTGGCTTGCTCAAGCAAAGGTCTGATAGAAAATCAGCCGATGAGTGATTGTTCCAATGCTAACATTACAAAGAATAAAGTAAAAAGAGCCCAACGGCTCTTTTTGTGTTATTCTCCTTCAAAGGCATCTTTAATATGGTCAAAGAAGCCTTTTTTCTTTGGATTGACTTTTAAATCACCTGCAGCTGCGAATTCTTTCAAGGCTGCTTTTTGGCGGTCATTCAAGCCTGTCGGTGTTACAACATTGACAGTAACGTATTGGTCACCAACCGCACCGCCACGAAGGCTCGGAGCTCCCTTACCACGTAGACGGAATTTCTTACCAGTCTGAGTTCCCTCTGGGATAACCAATTCAACATCACCATGAACAGTTGGGATATCTACTGTGTCACCAAGAGCTGCTTGGACAAAGTTGAGGTTGAGATTGTAGAAGATAGTCGTTCCTTCACGTTCAAACTTGTCGCTGGCTTCCACAGAAACCACTACGTACAAGTCACCGTATGGTCCACCGTTAAAGCCTGCTTCACCTTGGCCTGCTAGGCGAATTTGTTGACCAGTTTCCACACCAGCAGGGATTTTTACATGTACGCTATGCGCTTGTTTTTCATGCCCTGTTCCGTGACATGTTGTACATGGATCTTTGATTTCTTTTCCGCGACCATGACAGACATCACAGGTTACTTGGCGACGCATCATACCAAGCGGAGTCTGCGTATCGACGTTAATGACACCAGCGCCATGACAGCGTCCACAAGTGACTGGACTTGTTCCTGGCTTAGCACCTGAGCCATTACATGTACTACAGCTTGCTTCACGGTTATATTTGACTTCTTTTTCAGCTCCAAAAATAGCTTCTTCAAAGGTCAAATTGACACGATACTGGAGATCATCCCCCTGACGAGGAGCATTTGGATTACGCGAAGCACCACCACCGCCAAAGAAACTTGAGAAAATATCCTCAAAACCACCGAAGCCACCTGCCCCGTCAAAGCCGCCGAAACCGCCAGCACCACCAAAACCACCATTGGCACCCGCAGCACCATATTGGTCATAGGCAGCACGTTTTTGGTCGTCACTCAAAGTCTCATAGGCTTCTTGAACTTCCTTGTACTTTTCCTCAGCACCAGGCTCCTTGTTGATATCTGGGTGATATTTTTTAGAAAGCTTACGATAAGCCTTTTTGATCTCGTCTGCCGAAGCGTTTTTTGACACCCCCAGACGATCATAAAATTCAGTATTGTTCATACAAGATACCAAGACCGTAAAATTCGACTGAAAAATAGGAAATCTGACGCTGGAGCGATGCTCCTAGACAGATTTCTCTTTTTTCCGAGAATTTAGGTCGGGTTCAATTCCTTTCTATTATATTGAGTAAGAAATTTGGGAACCCGTGTTCAATTCCCTGAACACCCTTGTTCCTTTCTATAATTTTCATGTAAATCTTTAGAGGCTGTTTTCTATACTCTGCTTCACTTGATTAAACTCTTCATCTGATAGAGTAAATATCAAATCCTCTTCAGCATACTCGTTCTGTTCTTTAAAATAGTTGTCCGTATTCTCTGCCAACCCTAAACCGAAAATAACTTTTCTTGCAAACTCTTGATGTGCAAAACCGATAGCCGTAATGATTTGTTTATCTTGGACAAGAACTTTCAGTTGAAAATTCTCACGTGGAAGAAATTCAAAATAGTCAAAGAAGTTTTGCCAAATTCCACCTGTAAATTTCGTGTCGTTCAACAAGCCTGCTTTCGCCAATAAAAGGGGCGCTGAAGAAATAGCTGCAATTAGGATATCTTGCTCATTAAGACTTCTCAAAAACGAGATCAATTTCTCATCTTGTAGAGCAGGACCTATATTTACCATTCCTGGCAAAATCACACAAGAATACTCTTCTATACGGATTTGATTCAATGTTTTCGTCGGTTGACAGGGCAAACCATC
>NZ_CAJZDT010000039.1:0-13553 GCF_915066115.1 uncultured Streptococcus sp.
TTTACCAAAAAGGCCCTTACGCATCTCATTTGTCGACTCAGCAATCACACGGGTCATCAAGGTCATGTATATCAAACTGGATACTACTAAGGCGAGGACAACCAGAGCTAGATTCAGCATCAGAGCTGATAAACTCTGCCAGGCTAGTTCGGAAGTCCCATTTTGATAAGCTAGAACCAGATTAGCGAGCTCCGTCACTGCTTGGCCTGAAAAAACTGGAAAGAGGGCTTGGGCAATTGTCGCCACTGCAACCATCAGAATCACAATGACAAAGGAGAACTTGTAAACTTTAAAATAATTCCAGAAAAATCGAACTATTTTCATTTTATTCCTCCTTTCCCTTTTGTGTTTCGTAGATTTCGCGGTAGACGGCATTGCTAGCTACCAAGTCCGCATGCCTTCCTTCTCCAATCAAACGCCCTTGATCCAAGACCAAAATCTTGTCTGCATGGACGACTGAACTGATTTTTTGAGCGATGATAATGGTTGTCGTTCCTTTCAGGTCTTTGTTCAAAGCTTCCTGTACGAGTCTCTCTGACTTGGCATCTAGGGCCGCAGTCGAATCGTCAAAAATCAGGATACGGGGATTGCTGACAATCCCACGGGCAATGGACATCCGCTGCTTTTGTCCACCAGAAAAGTTAGTGCCACGTTCTTCGACCTGACTCTCAAATTTGTTTTCCATACGCCCGATAAATTCGCTGGCCTGGGCAATCCGTGCTGCACGTTCCATTTCTGACAAGCTGGCATTGCCTTTTCCTTGACGAAGATTATCTGCAATGGTTCCACTAAAGAGTATAGCACGTTGCAAGACGATGGAAACTGTTTTACGCAAGGTTCCCTCGCTGACGTCTCGAATATCCTTGCCACCAATCTTGATAGAACCCTCCTGCGGGTCAAAAAGTCGTGGAATTAACTGAGCAAGAGTGGACTTACCTGCCCCAGTCGCTCCAACCACACCGACCATCTGACCAGGTGCAATATCAAAGGTTACATTCTTGAGCATGGGCTCTTCATCGGTAGGATAAGTGAAGGTCACATTTTCAAAAGAGAGACTTCCTTCTAACTCTTCATCTGGGAGATCTTTAAAGGTCATCGCTGGCTCGGTATCTAGAATCTCGCGGATACGACGCAAGGAAATCATGGCACGACTGACAGAATTTCCCAAAAATCCAACCATGACAATGGTAAAGATAATCTGGCTCAGGTAATTAACAAAGGAAGCGATGGAACCAACAACAGACGGATCCGACTGAACCATTCCCGCGACCAGCCAAATAGAGAGGAAGACCGCTCCGTAGCCGACCAACATCATGAAAGGTTCCACTACTGAAAAGGCATAGCCGATATAAAGGTTTTGACCAAGAAGCTCGTCTGAGACCTCTGTAAACTTAGCAAACTGCTCTTTTTCTTGGACAAAGGACTTGACCACGCGAACACCGCGCAGATTTTCCTTGGCAATGGCATTGATGCGCTCAAGAAGGGTTTGAAACTTGGCAAAACGAGGTCCCATCATCCCCATCATGACAGCAGTCAAACCAAAAATCAAGATAACCATGAGAACAATCACCCACCACAGAGAGGGCAAAGTTTGAACCGCAAGGATAAACGAACCGATGAACAAGAGGGGAAGCCTGAAAAGAATTTGGAAGGTCATCATGACGACGTTCTGAATCTGGTTGATATCGTTGGTCATTCGAACGACTAGATTTCCCGCATTAAATTGTTCAATATTAGCATAAGAAAAGGTTTGGATTTTACGGAAGGCATCCTCTCGAAGGTCAGATGAAACTCCTTGAGCAATATAGGCTGCAAGGACAACATTGAGCCCACCAGCAACCAGACCGACCAAGGCAACACCAATCAACCAAGCCCCGATACTATAAATGGCTTCATATTTCCCAGCAAGTAGGGCGTCTAACACTTCCTGCAGATAACGCGGTTGCAGAAGTGAACTAGCAACCATCAAGCCCGTCATCAGAAGCGAGGCCAGTGCCTGCCACTTATAGGTTTTGATTTTCTGAATCAGCATATTTTCTCCTTAAAAAATAGACAAAAGGGAGCGACAATGCGTCAGCTCCTTCTCATTCTGTTTGTGTGATGTTATTCTAGCAAAAAAGTGAGAACTTGTCAAAGAAGTCTCCTTGATACAAATTAGTGCGCTTTCATCTACAGTAATGCATGATAAAGGTTTTTATGGTAAAATAGTAAAAAGAAGGTTATACAGGAGGGGAATATGGAAAAACAAACCATCGCCGTCTTGGGGCCTGGTTCTTGGGGAACTGCCCTTTCACAAGTCTTAAATGACAATGGACACGAGGTACGTATTTGGGGAAACATTCCCGATCAAATCAATGAAATTAATACCTATCATACTAACAAACACTACTTTAAAGATGTCGTTCTAGATGAAAAAATCATTGCCTACACCGACTTAGCAGAGGCATTGAAAGATGTGGATGCGATTTTGTTTGTTGTCCCAACAAAAGTGACACGACTTGTTGCCCAACAAGTTGCAAAAACCTTGGACCATAAGGCTATTATCATGCACGCATCAAAGGGATTAGAACCTGATAGCCATAAACGATTATCAACCATCCTTGAAGAAGAAATTCCTGAACAGCTCCGCAGTGATATCGTCGTTGTTTCAGGTCCTAGTCATGCAGAAGAGACCATTGTGCGTGACCTGACTTTAATCACTGCTGCTTCTAAAGACTTACAAACAGCTCAATACGTTCAAGAACTTTTTAGTAATCACTACTTCCGACTTTATACTAATACGGATGTTATTGGAGTCGAAACTGCCGGTGCTCTCAAAAATATTATCGCTGTCGGTGCAGGAGCTTTACATGGTTTGGGATTTGGTGACAATGCTAAGGCAGCCATCATCGCTCGAGGCTTGGCAGAAATTACCCGCCTAGGTGTAGCACTCGGGGCCAGTCCATTGACCTATAGTGGCTTATCTGGTGTGGGAGATTTGATCGTAACTGGAACCTCCATCCACTCTCGTAACTGGAGAGCCGGAGATGCTCTTGGTCGTGGAGAATCCCTAGCTGATATCGAAGCCAATATGGGCATGGTAATCGAAGGAATTTCAACGACCCGAGCAGCCTATGAGCTAGCGCAAGAACTTGGGGTTTATATGCCAATCACACAGGCCATTTACCAAGTTATCTACCACGGAACCAATATCAAAGATGCCATTTATGACATCATGAACAATGAATTTAAAGCAGAGAATGAGTGGTCTTAACCCTCTAAAGAAAGGATTCTTATGACACCAAAAGTTAGAAAAGCAGTCATCCCTGCCGCTGGACTAGGAACTCGATTTTTACCAGCAACCAAGGCCCTTGCCAAAGAAATGTTGCCAATTGTAGATAAACCAACTATCCAGTTTATCGTAGAAGAAGCTCTTAAATCAGGAATTGAGGATATTCTGGTTGTCACTGGTAAGTCAAAACGTTCTATCGAGGACCATTTTGACTCAAACTTTGAGCTTGAGTACAACCTCAAAGAAAAAGGCAAACATGATTTGCTAAAATTGGTAGACGAAACAACTGGCATTCGCCTTCACTTTATCCGTCAAAGCCATCCTCGTGGTCTAGGAGATGCTGTCTTACAAGCCAAAGCTTTTGTAGGGAATGAGCCCTTCGTTGTCATGCTGGGTGACGACCTAATGGATATCACAGATGACAATGCTGTACCTTTGACAAAACAATTGATGAATGATTACGAGACAACTCACGCATCAACAATCGCTGTTATGCCTGTTCCTCATGAAGAAGTTTCAGCATATGGAGTTATCGCACCTCAGGGTGAAGGGATTAATGGTCTCTATAGTGTCGAAACTTTCGTTGAAAAACCTGCTCCAGAGGATGCTCCAAGTGATTTAGCAATTATCGGGCGCTATCTGCTCACACCAGAAATTTTTGAGATCCTCGAAAATCAAGCTCCCGGTGCTGGAAATGAAATCCAGCTTACCGACGCTATTGATACACTTAATAAAACACAACGTGTTTTCGCCCGTGAATTTACAGGAGCTCGTTACGACGTTGGGGATAAGTTTGGCTTCATGAAAACATCTATTGACTACGCCCTCAAGCACCCACAAGTCAAAGATGACTTGAAAGATTACCTCATCCAACTAGGAAAAGAATTGGCTGAGAAGGAATAAAATAAAAAGATAAGGTTCGAAAAATTCCTTATCTTTTTTCATTACACAACTATTACTATAAGCTCTCACAACCCCATTCCCTTATAGAAAAGTAACACTGCGAGTCCTACGAACAACACTACCGCTCCTAACCTCTGGCTGGTACTATACATCCGTCTTTCTCCTCTAACTGGAAAGATAACTGCTAGAAATGCTCCACCGACTGCACCTCCGATATGTCCTGCTAGGCTGATTCCTGGAATCAGAACACTTCCAATAATGTTAATCACAAAAAGTGTCAGATAAGATTGCCCTAGCTGTTGGATATAAGGATTACGCGTAGCATAGCGAAGAATGATAATCGCGGCAAATAGCCCATAAAGAGAGGTAGAGGCGCCTGCTGCTAAGGATTTAGGACTAAATACAAAAACAAAGAGATTGCCCATCATTCCTGATAAGAGATAGAGAAAGAAAAACTTCTTGGATCCGAAAATTCCCTCTACTTGCCTACCAAGATAATAAAGCGAAAGCATATTGACAATGAAATGTTCCCACCCAATATGAACAAAAATGGCAGAGAAGAGACGCCAAACCTGCTCAGGAAAGAGGCGAATAGCTGGCCCATACATGGCTCCAAATCGAAATAATGTATCTGCCCTGTCAAAGTTTCCGCCTGCAGTGACCAACATTAGTAAAAATACCAAGGCCGTCACTAAGAGGAAAAAATTCGTCACAGGGTAACGTCTATCAAAGATTTCCTTCATCAATTAATACCTCCTGAACAGGAATATCATGGTTTTCCGGGATAAAGTCCTGAATTTGACAAGGATATATCGTACTCAAAGTATGACCAGAAAAATGTTCCAGATAGCGGTCATAATAGCCTCCACCGTATCCTATCCGATATCCTTCTGTCGTAAAAGCTAAGCCAGGAACATGAATCAAATCAATCTGAGATGCATCCACTACTTCCAAATCTCCCTGTGGTTCCAGTAAGCCAAAGGAAGTTTTGGCTAGTTGTTGCGGATTATAGACTACAAAGTCCATGCGCCCCTTGGGATAAGTTTTGGGTATCAGAACCTTCTTGCCATCCTTCAGCGCCTGCTCAATCAGTTCCTGCGTTTGAAACTCATGAGGAAAAGAGAGATAGGTTGCGATAACCTTGGCTTCTTTGTAGAAAGGATGTTTCAAAAATTGATCCGTTAAAGCTTGATCCATAGCCTGTTTTTGCTCTCGAGGGATAGTCTTCATTTCCTGCAAGACTTGCTTGCGTAGTTCTGCTTTCATAGACAAATCCTCTACTCTGCTGCCTTCTTTTTCAGGAAACTAGAGACCGCATCCACCCCAATTGCTAGAGCCTCTTCCTTAGGAGTCATCTGAGGGTGATGAAGGGCGTAGGGACTATCAATACCAAGCCAAAACATAACGCCATCTACCTTCGAAAGGAGATAACCAAAGTCCTCACCTGTCATAGCAGGTTCAATATCAATCAACTCAATTCCCTCTTTTTCTTCAAAGAAGTCCATCAGTTCACGCGCCAAAGCTGGATTGTTCTCAACAGGCAGGTACCCCCCTTGTTTGCGTTCGACTTCGACTTCCATATCAAAGGCAGCTGCAACGCCTTCTGCAACTGTTTTGACCCTCTTTTGCACCAAGAGGCTCATGTCCTGTGTCAAGGCACGAATGGTTCCATGCAAAAAGGCTGTGTCTGTGATGACATTGTTGGTTGTTCCAGCTTGGAAAACTCCAAAGGTCACCACTGCTCCCTCGATTGGGTTGACATTGCGGCTGACCACTGACTGCACTTGGGTAACAAAGTAACTAGCCGCTACCAAAGCGTCATTGGCTTCATGTGGAAAGGCTGCATGTCCTCCTTTTCCTTTGAAACGAATCTTCACCTCACAGGTCCCTGCAAAGAGAGTGTGTGTATTGGTCGCAATCTGTCCAACTTTCAAATCTGGTCGAACATGAAGACCATAAAACTGGTCTGGCAACCAGTCTCCAAAAGCGCCATCCTCATACATGAGCATGCCACCAGCTTCATTTTCTTCAGCAGGCTGAAATAGGAAGAGCAGATTATTCTTGGGTTGCTCCTCAAGGGCTCGCTCGAGACAGCCCAAGGCAATGGTCATGTGGAAATCATGTCCACAAGCGTGCATACGATCTTGGTGCTGAGAAGCAAAAGGAAGGCCTGTTTGTTCAACGATAGGCAGACCGTCAATATCTGTCCGCCAACCAATGGTTCGCTCTGGCTGATTTCCCTGCAAATAAACCAAAATACCTGTCCGCCAAGTTCGAACTTGGGCAAAATCCTTGCCCGCAGTCAATTTCTCAATCACATCCAGCAGATAAGCCTGAGTCTTGAACTCCTCCAAGCCAATCTCTGGAATCTGGTGCAAATCTCGTCTAGTCTGAATCAAATCTAACATCTATCTATCCTCCGATATAGCAGAAAGAGGCTGGAAGAAGGGTTCCGCCTCTTTATTACTTTTACAATTATAAGGTACGAAGTGCATCCTCTAGCGCTGTTTTTTGTTGGGTTTGAGCATCAATCTCTTTGATGATACGAGCCGGAACGCCTGCTACTACCACGTTTTCTGGGACATCTTGGGTAACAATAGCTCCTGCTGCAACAACTGAACCACTACCGATTTGGACTCCTTCGATAACTACTGCATTGGCACCGATGAGAACATTGTCTCCAACACGGACTGGTTCTGCGCTAGCTGGCTCAATCACACCTGCAAGAACCGCACCTGCACCAACGTGACTGTTTTTCCCAACGATGGCACGCCCACCAAGGATAGCACCCATGTCAATCATGGTTCCTGCACCGATTTCAGCACCGATATTGATAACAGCTCCCATCATGATAACAGCATTGTCACCAATTTCAACCTGGTCACGGATAATCGCACCTGGCTCGATACGAGCGTTGATATCACGTTTATCTAGCAAAGGAACTGCAGAATTACGAGCATCTTGCTCAACAACATAATCTTGATTTTCTACCAAACCATCGAGAAGCGGAGCAACATCCTTCCAGTCTCCGAATAAGACATTCCCTAGTTTGACAACAGAGCTTGGTACAGCAGTTGCGAGTTGTCCTTCAAATGTTACTTTCACACTGGTTTTCTTTTCAGCATTGGCGATAAATTGGATAATTTCTTGTGCGTTCATTTTTGTAGCAGTCATAGGCGCCTCCTAGTTCATTTTAATGATACCTATTCTACCAAAAAAGGCCTCAAATTTGAAGCCTCAACTATTAAAATAACCCTATTTAATTTCTTTCCTTAGCTTCTTCTACAGACAAGAAAATCATAGGAACAATAATCAACACCATAGACAAAGCTAGAAATCCATCCATAACTAGACCAAGAAAAAGGACGCTCAGTAAAGCTGAAGAAAGGGGCTCACTAGCACTCACCACCGATACAACCAAAGGAGATACAAGGGATACCGCCTTCATCGAAATAAAGAAAGCAAATGCAGTTCCGAATACAGCTATCGTTAAACAAATCAACACGCTCACAATATCTAACTGAAAAGTAATACGATAGACTGGATGGAGTAGATTACTAAATAGTCCCGCTATAATCATTCCCCAACCAACTGTCGGTATAAAGCCATATCGCTTGGCAAAGGGTTGTGGCAAGATTACATTAAACATAACTCCAACTGCACTGAGCAAGCCCGTTATCAAAGCCAAGGGTGTCATAGACAGCTGCGATAAATCTCCCCTAGTAGCCATTAAAAACACACCCAGCATTGCAATCAAGACATATAGAATAGCGCTAAGAGACGCCTTCTTTTTGTAAAACATTCGATTGTAAAATAGGATAAAAACTGGACTGATAAATTGTAAAATAGTCGCAGTTGTAGCATTTGAATACTCCACGCATAGATAAAAGAAAAACTGCACAGAAAAAATACCTAAAATAGCATAGGCTAAAAAGGGCAGGTAATTTTTCTTAACTCGCCAAATATCTAGCACTTGCGATTTTAATTGCACTGCAGACCAAATGAGCACAAGACTCCCTGCCAGTGTCAAACGCATAGAGGTAATCCAGCCAGAGGACACTTGATAATGAGTAAAGAAATATTCTCCTAAAATTCCACAGATTCCCCAGATTAAGCCGGATAGGAGCGAATAAATAGTTCCTTTAACAATCTTTTTCTGATACTGATTCATACCTTTATTGTAACACGAAAGGAAAAAAGAAAAAAGTGGCAATAGAAAAGTCCCATAAGATTTATAATGAAAAGTTACCAAACAACTCATTAGAAAGAATCATATGGAACAACTACATTTTATTATAAAACTACTCAATATTAAAGATCCTAATATCCAAATTATGGATGCTATCAATAAGGGTAACTTCCACTTTTACTAGCGGTGGAACTTAGTTTGGGAATTTAGCTGTTGTTAATAGGGATCCCCATAAAGAAATCATCGCTAAAACGGATTATGAGGCTCCATCTTGTCCTTATTGTGGGAAGTCAAATGAAGAAATATGACTTTCAAAAACCGTCTAAGATTCCTTACCTTGAAACGACTGGTATGGCTACTAGAATTCTGCTTAGCAAGCGTCGATTCAAGTGCTATCACTGTTCAAAAACGATGGTAGCTGAGACTTCTATCGTCAAGAGGAATCACCAAATTCCTCGTATCATCAACCAAAAGATTGCTCAAAAGCTGATTGAAAAGACTTCTATGACCGATATTTCACATCAGCTAGCCATTTCAACTTCAACTGTCATTCGCAAGCTCAATGACTTTCACTTTGAGTGTAACTTTAGCCATTTGCTTGAAATTATGTCCTGGAACGCTGAAACAGTCAGATGAGTGACTGTTTCAATCGGTAGATGAAGATGAGTTTCATTGCGCAAGATTTTCATAATCTCAGTATCATAGCTGTTCTTTAGGGAAGAACAAAAGCTATCATTCAAAATCACTTTCTTCGCTACCATAGAGCTGTTCGCTGTCAGGTAGAAATTATTACTATGGATCTGTTTAGTCCTTATTATGACTTGGTTAAACAGCTTCGCTTCCGAATTTCTATGCTCAGGCTGAAACAGTCTCCCAGACTGTTTCACTCCCAAACTCTAAAATCGTTCTAGATCGTTTTCACATTGTTCAACATCTAAGCCGTGCTATGAGTCGTGTGCGTGTTCAAATCATGAATCAATTTGAACGAAAATCTCATGAATACAAGGCTATCAAGCGTTACCGGAAGCTCATTCAACAAGATAGTCGTAAACTCAGTGATAAGCGATTTTATCGCCCTACTTTTCGTATGCACTTAACGAATAAAGAAATTCTAGACAAGCTTTTGAGCTATTCAGAAGACTTGAAACACCACTACAATCTCTATCAACTCTTGATTTCTCAATTTCAGAACAAGGAACCTGACAAATTCTTCGGACTTATTAAGGACAATCTAAAGAAAGTTCATCCTCTTTGTCAAACTGTCTTTAAAATCTTTCTAAAGAACAAAGAGAAAATCATCAATGCCCTTCAATTACCCTATTCCAACGCCAAATTAGAAGCGACCAATAATCTCATCAAGCTTATCAAACGAAATGCATTTGGATTTCGGAACTTTGAAAACTTCAAAAAACAGATTTTTATCGCTCTCAACAATCGAGTAGGGGATAATCTCTAGCTCCTCTCACACCACCGTACATGCCGTTCGGCATACGGCGGTTCAACTAAATTTTAACGCATGTCGTTCAAGGTAATAATCCAAACACGAAACCAGTCCACGTTTTTCAAGGACTGATTTTGATATCGCACGTTTAAGTATCAACTTCTGAGCTACTAATTGATAGTGGTCACCCCAGCCAGATACCTTATCTGCTGTCCATTTAGGAACCCCTAGTTTCAGTAATTCCCATAGTCGTCTAGATTTCTTCTTCCATTGCTTCCAGATAATCACTCGTAGGCGAGTACGCAAGCGCTCATCTATGCTAGTGACTATGTGCTTCATATTTCCCAGCGAGAAATAGTTTATCCATCCTCGAATAGACAAATTCAGTTGCTCAATACGTCTTGTTAAGTCTATACTCCATTTCCTCTGTGTTAGTTTCTTCAATTTAAGCTTAAATCTCCGAACACTATCTTGATGGGGGCGACTTTTCCAACCAACTGATGATTTCCAGAACCCAAAGCCTAAGTATTTCAACTCGCTTGGTCTGGCAATCTTAGTCTTGATCATGTTTACTTTCAAACCTAGCCGTTTCTCAATAAAACGACTGACTTAATATATCACACGCTTAGCGGCTGCCTCGCTTCCGACCGTAATCACACAATCATCTGCGTAGCGCACAAATCGAAGTCCCCTCTTTTCTAATTCCTTGTTCAATTCATTAAGCATGACATTAGATAAGAGATGAGATAAATTTCCTCCCTGTGGTGTACCAACTAGCGTTTTATGACACTGACCGTTAATGATAACACCTGAATGAAGATACTTACGAATCAAGTATTCCGTATCTCCGTCTTCGATAATATTATGTACTAAGGACATCAATCTATCTTGAGGAACCGTATCGAAAAATTTCTCTAGGTCTATATCCACTATCCACTCATAGCCGTCATTTAAGTACTCTAAGAGCTTCATGATGGCTTTTTCACATGACCTATTTGGTCTGAAGCCATAACTCGTATCTGAGAAATGGGGTTCACAAATGGGGTTAATGACTTGGACAATGGCCTGTTGAATCATTCTATCCATAACTGTTGGAATTCCTAGTTGACGGATGCCTCCGTTTGGTTTGGGAATCTCAACTCTAAGAACTGGTTGAGGCTTATATTTTCTCTGTTTTATCAGTTCCTTAGTCAGGCGCCAGTTGTGTCTGAGATAGTCATCCATCTCTTCGATAGTAATTCCATCAATCCCAGTTGAGCCCTTATTGGATTTTACTTGATTGTGGACTTCCAGCATATTTTCGCGTGATAATATCTTATCTAGCAATTTTGACATGTGCGTATTCCTTTCTTGTTTTGATGCCTGAGGGACATCTTATATTGGTGAACCTTCACCCAGTCATACGTGACAGAGTCCAGTTCTATTAGACCTCTCGTTTTACAGACACAAGTGAAGTAGGATTACTTCGATTTGTTGGTCACCCCTCCGCTCCACTTCCATTACAGAAGCTTCCTCACTACTATGGGCTCGGCTGACTTCTCATGATTCGTTGTTACTACGCTTTCAGCTCTCATGAGATCTCACGGGATAAGTCGTACATCTTTCCTCGTTTATACAAGATACGAGGACGTTAAAAGGTTACAGTGAAAATAGGAAATCTGACGCAGAGTCTTTAGACTCTAGGAAAATTTATCTTTTTCACACAAACCTTAGTCCGAATTCAATTACTCTCGTGATTTACGCATATAGATTACGACTACCTTTTTGGACTTTAGAGTTTTAAGCCTCCTTATCCACTATATACGCCTTACTATCACGTTCCTGTTCGTAGAGCCACGATTTCGCTATCCCTTCCTCTGACGACTCTTATTTCTAGCGTCAGACTTAAAACGGTCTATCCCCAGACCGTTTTAATCCGCTACCTCACGATAGTCAGACTTGGGAATCGCTATTGGGTTCACCAGTAGCGGGTGCCCACGGAGGACTTACACCTCAGATGCACGACATGCCCGTCGTACTTAAAAAAGAAAGGACGAAATGTGTCCTTTCTCGATCTTAGCTTTTATTAAACCCACTACAGTTTACAAAGAGTTGACATATGTACATAATCTAACTGATAATTTCAACATCCTTATAACTACACAAGCGATGAAATACTTCGCTTAAACTACTTCGATATTGATTATAGACTACTTTTCGTCTATACAAGATGTGATACTTACAGCGCCACTTTGTGTACGATAAACTATGAGACTTTTGTACCATATTTTTTCACTTTTCGATTTACAGAAATAACTTTATTGTATCGCATTTGAAGTTTTTAGGCTATAACCTTCGACGCGCACCTAACGGAGCGATAAGGATCAATAGTCATATAATTAAAACAAAGTACCCTTAGCTTTCTAAAAGAATAGTATAACTCCCTGACTTAGATTTTACATTAATAAAGTGGATGCGGATAATTTGGCAGCCATAATTAAAGGACATACAAGAAAACTAAATAATATTAAATTTCTTATCATTATGTTCTTCATGTATATCACACTTTCCTTTACCATCTCTACAGACTACAATTTGGAATATTTTCTGCTGATGTATAAAAAATTGATCTTAGTAAACTAGAACTCCTTTTTGTGTCCAAGCTTGTATAAGAATATCAATGTCCTAATCTCCTCAATAGACACTCACAAGATTTGTTCTCTCATAAAACAGAATTACTTCTCCACCTTGCGAAAAGCTTTTATACTATGACTATACCACTCCTGCATTTTTTTTGAAGGAAAAGTCATGTAATCGCCATACATCTGGGTTAAAAAGACATCATAATTTTTAGGAATTGGTAACATTCTTCCCTCAAACTCTGTTAAGATTAACTCTTTGAAAGTATTTATTTGGAAAACACCCTTCATTCCCTCTTTATCAACTCCAACCATTCCCTCATATTTCGGCTGTTCTACAACACTATTCTTAACTAACTTATCTATTTTCTTATAGAAGTATCTCGGATTAACAAATCGGAGGGCGTACCAACTGCATAATCTTAGAAAATCTTTTAACTTGCTGTCACCGTGAACCGCGCGTGATTTTTTGATATAAGCTAGTTGACGAAGGGCCACATACTTATAACTCTTGTCAACAATGCTCAAATCTGTAAATCGATCAATTGGAAATACGTCAATAAAGAGACTAGTGTCATGACGCTTGTACTTGACATGGTCTTCGATAACAGTAGAAGTGTCCAAAATCGATGCAAAATTATGGAAGTACCAAGAAGAAGTGTCGTAGGAGAGAACCTTATAACGTGGATGGTCTTCTTCCTCAATGATCTTCAATAAGCGCTCATAATCTTCACGATAGAGAGAAATATCAATATCATCATCCCAAGGAATCATACCTTTGTGGCGGATAGCACCAAGCATGGTCCCATAACTGAGAAAATAAGGAATATTGTGTTTCTTACAAGTCTCATCAATATAATCTAGCAGAGCTAGTTGAATTTCTTTAATTTCTTCTTTTTCTAAATATTGCATCCTAATCCTCCAATTTGTAGGCATGAAATTCATGACTGTAGAAGCGTTTTTCTTCAGGTGGCAAGGTCATATAATCCCCAGAAAATTGAGTCAAAATAGTATCAAATTTTTCAGGTGCAGGAAGGCTTAAATTCTCAAAGGGTAAATCAATTGTTTTATCAAAGGTACCACTTGGGAAGACTTCCTTTTCTTTAAGTTTAGAAGGGATAAAGGCCATAT
>NZ_CAJZDT010000040.1:0-13401 GCF_915066115.1 uncultured Streptococcus sp.
AAGATAGATGAAATAATAACTAAAAAACTAGCAGACAAAAACTGCTAGTCTTTTTTTTGCTAAAAAAGGAACCAAGATGGTTCCTAAAATGATTAGTTACTTGCTCCAGATGTAGCGTCAGCGCCACTACCGTGACCTCCAGCATCACCTGCATCAGAAGCTCCAGATGTGGCATCTGCTCCGCCATGTCCTCCAGCAGGAGCTACAGCATTTCCACCAACTAGACGTTGACCAGTTGTATTGAGGTACCAGTCAAGCCATGGTTGGAAATTAAAGATAATCTCATTAATTCCAGCATATGAACCATCTGGATAGTACATTGCTTGGTAATTATGGGTATTAATAACACCTTCAGGTGTTCCTGGCACAATTGTACGGACATATTCTTGATCTCCGTTACGCAATACACCGACAACCCATTCAACGTTTTTCATTCTAGAATCTGGCAATGTACCGTGTACTGTTCCTAATCTATTTCCTGATTGAGCACGTACACGTTTACCAAACATTGTATCTGGGTCTTGGTGTGCGTTATTAAAGTACAAGAATTGATTGTTATCATCTGCAAATGTCAATTCAAATGGCATTGCCTTCAAGAACATATCAATTTGGTTAACTGTCAAGATACCGTGGTCTAATTTAACGTAAGTATCTCCAGAAACAGCTCCAACAAGTTCAGCAGCTTTTTCTACCCATTCAGGATCATCTGGATCAACACCTTGGATGGTAGTTGCAATTGAATTTGTACAATATAAATCTTCTGGCTCAATTGGTTTTGGTTTTTTCAATTTTGAAACGACTCCCACATATTTTACAAAGTTGTCCAAGCATGTTTCAAGGAAATTAACAGTTCCTTCATTTGTGATATTCCCATTAACATCAAAAGCTTCTTTAGCTTTACCGAGAAGGAATTCATTTCCTGGAAGAGTGTAAGCATTGACACCTGGAGCGTCAAGAATCTTACGAAGGTGAACTTGGGCACGTGAAGTACCTTGGTCATAGTAAGAAGCACCCACAATCATGACTGGTTTGTTTTCAAATGGATGAACTTCGTATGAAAGCCATTCAAGAACAGATTTTAGGGAAGCTGAGATTGTGTGGTTGTGCTCAGGAGTAGCGATGATAACACCATCAGCACGAGTAATTTTGTTATATAAATAACGTAATTGGAAACTTTCGTCCCATTTTTCGTCTTGGTTAAACATTGGAACTTCGTCAATTTCAAGAACTTCTAATTCAAATTTGAGTTTGAAGTGACGACGGATGAATTCCAAGAGTTTACGGTTATATGATTGATCGTAGTTTGATCCTACAAGTCCAACAAATTTCATTCTTTTTGGTCTCCTATCTTACAAATTTTCCCAGTCAAAGTCTTCAGCATCTTTGCGAAGTAATTCTTGTGCATTGCGCAATTTTTCTGTGATTTTTACAAAGATACGGTAGTCGTCAAAAGTAGCATCCAGTTTTTTGATCACATCAAGATCTACTAGGTCTCCACTTGGGTTGAAAGCTTGAAGAGAATGTGAAAGCAAGAATTCATCTGGAAGGACACTTGCTTTAATTTCTGGGGCATTCAAGATTTGGCGAAGTTGTAATTGGGCACGTGATGAACCAAGCGTACCGTAAGAAGCACCTGTAATCATGATTGGTTTGTTCAAAAGTGGATAGATACCATAAGACAACCAAGCAAGAGCGCTCATCAAAACAGCTGGGATAGAGTGGTCATACTCAGGAGTACCAATAATAACGCCATCTGCCTCTTCAATTTTAGCAGCAATTTCTAAAATTTCAGCAGGTACTTGCTTGTCAGCTGGTTTGTTGAAGACAGGAATGTCTTTAATTTCAACAAGTTCAATTTCAGCTTTTTCAGCAAAGTGTTTTTGCATGTATTGAAGCAATTGGCGGTTTGTAGAACGTTTTGAATTTGTTCCAACAATAGCAATAAGTTTTAACATGAGATTTCCTTTCTCTTTTTACATAATACAATTTTAAAACTCCATTGAAACAGTTGTTTCTATAGAGCAGGAATTCCTGAAGAACAGCTTAGGTGGCCTTCCTTATCGATGAGGATGGCTTCGATGCCCTCCAAACTTTCGACTTGCCAGAGGATAGAAGCAGGTCTTTCTCCAAAGAGTCGAGTTGTCCAGATTTCGCCATCAACTGACTTATCAGAGATGATTGTCAGACTAGCTAGTTCCGTTTCAACAGGATATCCTGTTTGGCTGTCAAAAATGTGATGGTAATCTTTTCCATCGACTGTCAGGTGACGTTCATAAATGCCTGAAGTCACGACAGATTGATTGACAACAGGGATGGTCATTAAGTGATTGCCCCGAGGATTGGCTGGGTCTTGAATCCCGATTTGCCAAGGTTGATTATCTCTTGCCTGATTTTTTCCAATGGTCAGGATATTTCCTCCTAGATTGATCAAGGCAGAAGTCACTCCCTCTTCTCTCAGAAATTGGGCAACCTTATCCGCACTATAACCCTTGGCTAAACAACCTAGGTCTATCTTCATTCCTTTCTGTTTTAGAAACACAGTAGAAGTGGAAGAATCTAACTCGATATAATGAGGATTGATTAAAGGGAGAACCTCTTCAATTTCCTGAGGTTGGGCAACTTTGGCATCTGAAAAACCGATACGCCAGGTTTGAATTAAGGGACCAATACTGATGTTGAGATGGCTAGAGGGCGCTAGGCTATGCTCTAATCCAAGTGAAATCAGTTCAAACAAATCAGGATGAACCTTGACTGGAGCTATTCCAGCTTGATAATTGATTTTCATCAACTCCGATTCTTGGCTATTTGCATTGAAACGATATTCTAACTCTTTGAGCAAATCAAAGGATTTTTGGAGCAAGATATCGGCTTGCTCATCCACTAATGAAATAGTGATAGTAGTCCCCATTAGCCGTTCAGAATGTGAACTAAGAGGCACGCTACCAACTCCTTTCTTTTATGAAAAGAAGGCTGAAATATTGTAAATTTATATTAAATTTAACCCCTTACATTTTCTTTCCATAATACTAGCATACCATAAAGTCAGCGTTTTCACAAATAAAATTTGTAAACTTGTCAAGAAATATGCTCAGAAAATAAAGAGTAATTGTAAGAAAGACTGATAAAATACAGATTATTTACATTTTTTTACAAAAAAATCGGGAAAATTAGCTAAACTCTTGTAAACGCTAACAGTAAATGTTATACTAGAGGAGTAAATTTAAAATTGAAGGTAGGAATTTTTCTATGAGTAAAATCGTTGTAGTTGGTGCTAACCACGCTGGTACAGCATGTATTAATACTATGTTGGATAATTTTGGCAATGAGAACGAAATTGTTGTATTCGACCAAAACTCTAACATCTCTTTCCTAGGATGTGGAATGGCTCTTTGGATTGGTGAACAAATTGATGGTGCTGAAGGCTTGTTCTATTCTGATAAAGAAAAATTGGAATCTAAAGGTGCTAAGGTATACATGAATTCACCAGTTCTTTCAATCGACTATGATAACAAAGTAGTTACAGCAGAAGTTGAAGGGAAAGAGCACAAAGAATCATACGATAAATTGATTTTCGCTACAGGTTCTACACCAATCTTGCCACCAATTGAAGGTGTTGAAATTGTTAAAGGAAACCGCGAATTTAAAGCAACTCTTGAAAATGTACAATTCGTTAAATTGTACCAAAACGCTGAAGAAGTGATTCACAAATTGTCTGATAAGAGTCAACACCTTGACCGTATCGCCGTTGTTGGTGGTGGTTATATCGGTGTTGAACTTGCTGAAGCCTTTGAACGTCTTGGAAAAGAAGTTATCCTTGTTGATATCGTTGATACTGTCTTGAACGGTTACTATGACAAAGACTTCACACAAATGATGGCGAAGAACTTGGAAGACCACAACATTCGCTTGGCTCTTGGTCAAACTGTTAAAGCAATCGAAGGTGATGGTAAAGTTGAACGCTTGATTACTGATAAAGAAACTTTCGATGTGGATATGGTTATCCTTGCAGTTGGTTTCCGTCCAAACACAGCCCTTGCTGATGGTAAGATTGAACTCTTCCGTAACGGTGCCTTCCTTGTAGACAAGAAACAAGAAACATCTATCCCAGGCGTTTACGCAGTAGGTGACTGTGCGACTGTTTATGACAACGCTCGTAAAGACACTAGCTACATCGCTCTTGCTTCAAATGCTGTTCGTACTGGTATCGTTGGTGCATATAACGCTTGTGGACATGAATTGGAAGGAATCGGTGTTCAAGGTTCAAATGGTATCTCAATCTACGGTCTTCACATGGTTTCAACTGGTTTGACTCTTGAAAAAGCTAAAGCTGCTGGTTACAATGCAACTGAAACAGGCTTTAACGATCTTCAAAAACCAGAATTCATGAAACATGACAACCATGAAGTTGCCATCAAGATTGTCTTTGACAAAGATAGCCGTGAAATTCTTGGTGCACAAATGGTTTCACACGATTCTGCAATCAGCATGGGAATCCACATGTTCTCACTTGCTATCCAAGAGCATGTGACAATTGATAAATTGGCATTGACAGACCTATTCTTCTTGCCACACTTCAACAAACCATACAACTACATCACAATGGCTGCCCTTACAGCTGAAAAATAAAAATGAATGAGCTATCTGGCCTTAAGTTAAGGCCAGATAGTTTTTCAACTATTCTGTACCCATACAATTACGTTTTTTTTATCTTGTACTTCATTTTAATCTGACTTAAAATGAAATAGTAGCTACCAATACAAATGATGAGGATAAAACAAATGACTGAAAATCGTTATGAATTAAATAAAAACTTGGCGCAGATGCTCAAAGGTGGGGTTATCATGGACGTTCAAAATCCTGAACAGGCTCGTATTGCAGAGGCTGCTGGTGCGGCAGCTGTTATGGCCTTGGAGCGGATTCCAGCTGATATTCGTGCAGCTGGTGGGGTTTCCCGTATGAGTGATCCAAAGATGATTAAGGAAATCCAAGAAGCGGTTAGCATTCCAGTAATGGCCAAGGTCAGAATCGGGCATTTTGTTGAGGCTCAGATTTTAGAGGCTATTGAGATTGACTATATTGATGAGAGTGAGGTTTTATCTCCAGCTGACGACCGTTTCCATGTGGACAAAAAAGAATTCCAAGTTCCTTTTGTCTGTGGAGCCAAGGATTTGGGAGAAGCCTTGCGTCGTATTGCTGAAGGAGCTTCTATGATTCGTACCAAAGGAGAACCGGGTACGGGGGATATCGTTCAAGCCGTTCGTCATATGCGTATGATGAATCAGGAAATTCGCCGCATTCAAAACCTACGTGAGGACGAACTTTATGTTGCTGCTAAGGAATTGCAAGTTCCTGTAGAATTGGTTCAATATGTTCATGAATATGGAAAATTGCCAGTTGTTAACTTCGCAGCTGGAGGTGTTGCAACGCCAGCAGATGCTGCGCTAATGATGCAATTAGGGGCAGAAGGTGTCTTTGTCGGTTCAGGTATTTTCAAGTCAGGTGATCCTGTTAAACGAGCAAGTGCCATTGTCAAAGCGGTAACCAATTTCCGTAATCCTCAAATCCTAGCTCAAATCTCTGAAGATTTAGGAGAAGCCATGGTTGGTATCAATGAAAATGAGATTCAAATTCTCATGGCAGAGCGAGGAAAATAGATGAAAATCGGAATATTGGCCTTGCAAGGGGCCTTTGCAGAACATGCAAAAGTGTTAGATCAATTAGGTGTCGAGAGTGTTGAAATCAGAAATCTAGATGATTTTCAGAAACATCGGAGTGACTTGGCGGGTTTGATATTACCTGGCGGTGAGTCTACAACCATGGGCAAGCTCTTACGAGACCAGGACATGCTGATCCCCATTCGAGAAGCCATTATATCTGGTTTACCAGCCTTTGGAACCTGTGCAGGCTTAATTTTGCTGGCTAAGGAAATCACTTCTCAGGAAGAAAGTCATCTAGGAACTATGGATATGGTTGTCGAGCGCAATGCCTATGGGCGCCAATTAGGAAGTTTCTATACGGAAGCAGAATGTAAGGGAGTCGGTCAGATTCCAATGACCTTTATCCGTGGTCCAATTATCAGCAGTGTTGGAGAGGGTGTAGAAATTCTAGCAACAGTGAACTATCAAATTGTTGCAGCCCAAGAAAAAAATATGCTGGTAACCTCTTTTCATCCTGAATTGACTGATGATGTTCGCTTGCACCAGTACTTTATTAATATGTGTAAAGAAAAAAGTTGAGATTGAATTTCTCAACTTTTTTACATGTAATAAACAATGGCGATGTATTGGAGGGCAGATGCTGCTAGGATAAAGAGATGCCAAATCATGTGGAAATAAGGTTTTTTCTTGGCATAAAATCCAGCCCCAACTGTATAAGAGAGCCCACCAGTTACCATGAGACTCCAGAAAATTGGCGTTGTTTGACTGATAATGGCTGGAATGATAGCTAGAACCAACCAGCCCATAATCAGGTAAAGAGCAAGGCTGAATTTCTCATTGACCTTTTTAGCAAAGATTTTATATAGGATGCCAAAGATAGTTGTTCCCCACTGAATGCCAATAATCAGATAGCCAAACCAGTTATTCATTAAGGTCAAGACGACTGGTGTATAAGAGCCAGCAATGGCAACATAAATCATAGAATGATCGATGATCCGCAAGACGTATTTGTGGGTTGAACCATAGGCCATAGAGTGGTAAATGGTGGATGAGAGGAACATGAGAAATAGACTAATGACGAAAATGGAAACGCCGATAGATGATAAAAATCCGTGTGCTTCATAACTATAGGTTGATGAAATAGGGAGTAAGATGAGCATGATGACTGCCCCCACAGCATGGGTCACGCTATTAGCAATCTCCTCTCCAAAACTAAGTTGTTTGCTGAGTTTAAGACTGGTATTCATTAGATTTCCTCCTCTTCAGTATGATGGATTAAGGCCAGAGTTTGATGATAGAGTTTAACCGTTTGACAGCTACTTTGAATAATAGGGTTAGCTGGGTCAATTCCTTGGTTCATATAGTCCACAAAGGCATCGTAGAGTTGTTCTGAACTGGCTTGACTTTGGAGAGAATTCAGTGTCTGAGCAATTTCTTGAATTGAAAAGACAGATTTGAGGGTAGTGATAGCAATTAAACGGGCAATCTGTTGGCGTTGGTATTTTTTCTTGTCAGGCTTTGTCAGATAACCATGTTTGACATAGTTATTGACCATAGATGCTGTTAGGGCCTTGTCTTTATCTGGAGAGACAGGAGTGCAGACTTGATTGACATAGAGTAAAACCTGATCCAGATAGAGGTCAATGTTTGGAATTTCTTCCCATTTTGGGTAGGAAAAGGCAGTTTTCATTTGCAACTCCTTTTTATCTAGTTTTAATAACTAGATTATAAAATAATAAAAACAAATAGTCAAGTTTTAACTGCTTGTGAAAAGGCTTAAATTATGCTATGATGGGAGAAACTAGTCAGAAATGAGGAGAAAAGATGAAGATTCGTTTAGCTTTTCCAAATGAAGTGGATGCCATTATGCAGGTAATTGAGGATGCTAAAAAATGTTTAGCAGATGCTGGTAGTGACCAGTGGCAAAATGGCTATCCAAATGCGGACATTATTATCGATGATATTATCTCAGGTCAAGCTTATGTTGCCTTGGAAGAGGGAGAACTGCTAGCCTATGCTGCTGTGACCAAGAGTCCAGAGGCAGCCTATGAAGCCATTTATGAAGGAAACTGGCAAGCTGGAGAGTCAGAGTACCTAGTCTTTCACCGTATTGCTGTGGCAGCAGATGTCCAGGGACAGGGAGTTGCTCAAACCTTCTTAGAGGGCTTGATTGAAGGTTTTGATTATCTTGATTTTCGTTCAGATACGCATGCTGCAAACAAGGCCATGCAACATATTTTTGAAAAACTCGGTTTTAAACAGGTCGGTAAGGTGCCAGTAGATGGGGAACGCTTGGCCTATCAAAAATTAAAGAAATAATGCAAAAGAAGTATGCAAAAAGGCTCTACATTTCGCCAATAGGAACCTTGTCCGTGGTTGCTGACGAGCAATATCTGTATGGAATTTGGGTGCAGGACCAGAAGCATTTTGAGAGGGGATTAGGAGATGAGACGATAGAAGAAGTTGTTAGTCATCCTGTTTTAGCCCCAGTTATTGCTTGCTTAGATGCTTACTTTAAAGGCAAGTCTCAGGATTTATCCAACTTACCCTTGGCTCCAATTGGAACGGATTTTGAAAAGCGAGTTTGGTCCTATTTACAAGGCATTCCTTATGGTCGGACAGTGACCTATGGACAAATAGCGCAAGACCTGCAAGTAGCTTCTGCTCAAGCAATTGGTGGAGCAGTAGGTCGCAATCCTTGGTCCATCCTTGTACCTTGTCATCGTGTACTGGGAGCAGGCAAGCGTCTGACAGGTTATGCTGCAGGAATGGAAAAGAAAGCCTGGCTCTTGGACCAAGAAGGCGCAGATTTTAAAGATATAAATAATAGAAAGTGAAACACATGTTAGAATTTATCGAATACCCAAAATGTTCAACTTGTAAAAAAGCAAAACAAGAATTAAACCAACTTGGTGTGGACTACAAAGCTGTCCATATCGTGGAAGAAACACCCAGCCAAGAAGTCATTTTAAACTGGCTAGAAACCTCAGGTTTCGAATTGAAACAATTTTTCAACACCAGTGGAATCAAATACCGTGAATTGGGACTAAAAGATAAGGTAAGAAGTCTGTCGAACCAAGAAGCAGCTGAGTTGCTCGCAAGTGACGGAATGTTGTTAAAACGACCAATTTTAGTAGAAAATGGAACTGTTAAGCAAATCGGTTATCGAAAAGCTTATGAAGAATTGGGACTGAAATAGTTTTTATCTATCTCTTTGATAGATAAAATATATAACCTCCCTGTTTCAAAGTATGATAAACTAGTAGGTAGACAAAGTCTGTATCTGACCGTAGCAAATAATTTCATTGACGGCAGAAGTATGGTAGAATGAATCATTATCAGGAGAGGATGTTTTTATGAATGTTACAACGATTTTAGCATCAGATTGGTACCAAAACTTGATGCAATTGATTCCGGATGGCAAGCTGTTTAGCCTGCGTTCGGTCTTTGATGGGATTCCAAGAATTGTCCAACAACTTCCAACAACAATTATGTTGACCATTGGTGGGGCCCTTTTTGGTTTGGTTTTGGCATTGATTTTTGCTATTGTAAAAATCAATCGTGTCAGAATTTTATATCCCTTGCAGGCCTTCTTTGTTAGTTTTTTAAAAGGAACACCTATTTTGGTTCAGCTTATGCTGACATACTACGGAATTCCTTTGGCTTTGAAAGCCCTCAATCAGCAATGGGGTACTGGTCTCAATATCAATGCGATTCCAGCTGCTGTTTTTGCGATTGTAGCCTTTGCTTTCAATGAGGCGGCTTATGCCAGTGAAACCATTCGTGCAGCCATTCTCTCAGTTAATCCTGGTGAGATTGAGGCGGCACGCAGTTTGGGTATGACCCGAGCGCAAGTTTACCGTCGTGTGATTATTCCCAATGCGGCCGTTGTGGCGACTCCAACCTTAATCAATTCCCTAATCGGCTTGACCAAGGGAACTTCTCTAGCCTTTAGTGCGGGTGTTGTGGAAGTCTTTGCCCAAGCTCAGATTTTGGGTGGTGCTGATTACCGCTATTTTGAACGCTTCATATCCGTCGCCCTTGTTTATTGGGTAGTAAATATCGGTATTGAGAGCCTCGGTCGTTTCATCGAGAGAAAAATGGCTATTTCTGCACCCGATACAGTGCAAGCAGATGTGAAAGGAGACCTTCGTTAATGATTAAGATTTCGAATTTAAGCAAATCCTTTTCAGGACAGACTGTCTTGGATCATCTGGACTTGGATATCCAAAAAGGGGAAGTCGTAGCCTTGATTGGTTCTTCAGGAGCTGGAAAATCAACCTTTTTACGCAGTCTCAATTATCTTGAAACTCCTGACAGTGGCTCTATTCAGATTGATGATTTCTCGGTTGATTTTTCTAAAATCACTCAAGAAGAAATCCTTGCCCTACGCCGTAAGTTGTCTATGGTTTTCCAACAGTTTAATTTGTTTGAACGCCGAACAGCACTTGATAATGTAAAAGAAGGCTTGGTTGTTGTCAAGAAATTGTCTGACCAAGAAGCGACTAAGATTGCCAAGGAAGAGTTGGCTAAGGTTGGGCTTTCGGACCGTGAAAACCATTACCCTCGCCATTTATCAGGTGGACAGAAGCAACGGGTTGCCTTGGCGCGTGCTCTTGCTATGAAACCAGATGTCTTGCTCTTAGACGAACCAACTTCAGCTCTTGACCCAGAATTGGTCGGTGAAGTAGAGAAGTCTATTGCAGATGCTGCTAAGTCAGGTCAGACCATGATTTTGGTCAGTCATGACATGTCCTTTGTAGCCCAAGTGGCTGATAAGATTCTCTTCCTAGATAAGGGGAAAATCATTGAGTCTGGAACACCGGATGAGATTATCCACCATCCTAAAGAAGAGCGGACAAAAGAATTCTTTGCTAGTTACAAACGGACTTATATTTGATATAATAGAAAAAGGAAAACTCAGTTAGTTGGACTAGCTGAGTTTACTCTTTAAAAAAGATAGAAACGAGAGAGATCATGCTGCTGCAACTATTTTCTTTATATTTCGAGAGTTTGATCTTGACCACCATCCTTGTCCTGATTTTTTTAGGGATTTGGATTGGACTGAGAGCCATGTCGGGAGTTGATAAGACAGCCAAGGCTCGCCAAGCCCATCTCTATGATATGATTATGATTGGAGTCTTGGTTGTTCCAGTATTATCCTTTGCGGTTATGAGTTTAATTCTTGTTTTCAAGGCATAATCCTTGCTTGATTGACAAGAAAGAGTTAGAATAAAGATAGTTACAACAAGAAAGAAGGAATCTATATGTACGATACTATTATTATCGGTGCTGGACCTGCAGGGATGACTGCAGCCTTGTATGCTGCTCGAAGCAATCTCAAAGTAGGCTTGATTGAAGGTGGTCTGCCAGGTGGTCAGATGAATAATACATCTGATATTGAAAATTACCCAGGATACGCTAATATTAGTGGGCCAGAATTGGCAGAAAAGATGTTTGAACCGCTTGAAAATCTTGGTGTTGAGCACATTTACGGCTATGTTAAAAATGTAGAAGACCATGGTGATTTTAAGAAAGTGATTACTGATGATCAAACATATGAAACACGTACAGTTATCGTAGCAACTGGCTCTAAACACCGTCCTTTGGGAGTGCCTGGAGAAGAAGAACTAAACAGTCGTGGTGTTTCTTACTGTGCGGTGTGTGATGGTGCTTTCTTCCGTGACCAAGATTTGTTGGTAGTTGGTGGTGGAGATTCAGCTGTTGAAGAAGCCATCTTCTTGACTCGTTTTGCTAAGACTGTTACTATTGTTCACCGTCGTGACCAACTTCGTGCCCAAAAGGTTTTACAAGACCGCGCCTTTGCGAATGAGAAAATCAGCTTTATCTGGGATTCTGTAGTCAAGGAAATCAAGGGTGAAAACCGAGTAGAATCTGTCGTTTTTGAAAATGTGAAAACAGGTCAAGTGACAGAACAAGCCTTCGGTGGCGTCTTTATCTATGTTGGATTGGACCCTCTCAGCGATTTTGTTAAAGAATTAAATATTCAAAATCAGGCTGGATGGATTGTAACAGATAATCACATGAAAACAGCAGTTGACGGTATCTTTGCAGTTGGAGATGTTCGCCAGAAAGACCTTCGCCAAGTAACAACAGCGGTTGGAGATGGAGCTATCGCTGGTCAAGAAGCTTACAAGTTTATCACCGAACATAGTTAATCATAAAAAGTTTCCAATCAGATGACTGGAAACTTTTTTATAGTCTATTTCGGAAAACTTCGTACATGAGAATGGCTGCAGCAACACTGGCATTGAGGCTTTGAACATGTCCATTCATGGGAATGGTAATCATTTCATCGACCTGTTTTTTGATGTTGCTAGAGATGCCTTTTCCTTCATTTCCGATGATGAGGGCGATTTTCCCTTTTGTATTCCACTTGTGGCAAGGAGTACCGTTCATATCTGTTCCAAAGGTCCAGAAACCTTCATCCTTGAGTTTGTCTAAGGTTTGACTGAGGTTGGTTACTCGGGCGATTGGAATATGCTCAATAGCACCTGTGGCCGTTTTGGCAACGACAGGAGTAACTCCGACAGCACGGTGCTTGGGAATGATGACACCTGAAACATTGGTCGCATCAGCGGTTCTTAAGATGGAACCTAAGTTGTGAGGGTCAGTTAAGCCATCCAGAATCAATAGAAGTGGATTTTCTTCTTGACGTGTTTTGGCAAGAATGTGATCTAGCTCGCTATAGGCAAATTCAGATACTCGTAGAACAAAACCTTGGTGGACAGCACCTTCAGTCATCTCAGAGAGGGATTTTTTTGAAGTCCAAGAAATGGACACCTTCTTTTCTGTAGCTAGTTCTTTGACTTTTTCAACATTCTTACCTCGGAGATCTTCTTGGAGGTAGAGTTTATTCCCAGTGTTTGCAAGGAGGGATTCGGTAACGGCGTGGACGCCATAGACAATATCATTTGTTTTCATGCCTCTATTATAACACAAAACCCCGTCTTGCAACGGGATTTTCTTTATTCAAGAATCAGTAAACCATCTTTAACTTCAAATGGGTCTTTTTCATTGATACGATCGTAAAACATGATACCGTTAATGTGGTCAATTTCATGCTGAACAACGATGGAGTTGTAACCTTTGAGCTTGATACGGTGTTTTTCTCCATCTTTGTCAAAGTAATCCACAGTAACGCGAGCATGGCGAACAACATAGCCAGGCACATTGCGGTCGACAGAGAGGCAACCTTCTCCTTCGCCAAGAGCAGCGTCTTGAACAGAGTGAGAGACGATTTTTGGATTGTACATAATAGCTTGCAAGTCGTAGGCTTCCTCTGGAGTTTCGCCTTCTTCAACAATATTTGGTACCAAAACAGCGATAATACGTTTTGAGATATCCAACTGGGGAGCAGCAAGTCCAACCCCACCGCGGAGTCCCATCTTTTCAGCCATGACAGGATCTTGGGAATGTTTCAGGAATTGCATCATCTTTTCGCCTAGGATGATTTCCTGGTCAGACAAGGGGAAAGTGACTTCCTCAGCAATTGCGCGTAGAGTAGGATTCCCTTCGCGGATAATATCGTTCATATCAATTAAGTGAGCAGCTTTTGTAATACGTTCTATTGCAGACATTTTCTCTCCTTTCATTACCTCTACATGATATCACAAAATGACAAGGAATGAAAGTATTACAGCCTTTAGGATTTATAGAAAATAGATAGAAGTTCAATTCATACTCAATGAAAATCAAAGAGCAAACTAGGAAGCTAGCCGCA
>NZ_CAJZDT010000041.1:0-13351 GCF_915066115.1 uncultured Streptococcus sp.
CGTGGTACAGAAGTTTGTGTATTTCTATTTGTAAAAAACCATCAATGAGAAGATGCATTAGCCGTTTTCGACGAAATGGAAAAAGGTCAAATCCAAGGACGTATGGTACTCGACTTCACCCACTAATTTAATAAAAACCTATTTTAAAAGTTGGAAGCTTCTTCCAACTTTTTTATATTAAATTTTTAAATAAGGATTCAAAAAAACTTCTCTAAAACTCAATATATCAATATTTTCAGATGTAATCTTTTTAATTATTTTATGATAAATAGTTGATTTTTAGATGAAAACGGTTTATACTTAATTAGGCTTAAAGTTTTCTTAAACACACAGTCAAACATTTTAAAGGAGGAATGACAATAATGAGTATCGGAATCATTATTGCGAGCCACGGCGAATTTGCTGCGGGTATTCATCAGTCAGGATCTATGATCTTTGGTGAACAAGAAAAGGTTCAAGTTGTAACCTTTATGCCAAATGAAGGTCCTGATGATCTATACGCTAAGTTTAATAACGCTGTTGCTGCATTTGACGCAGAAGATGAGGTTCTAGTTTTGGCTGACCTTTGGAGTGGATCTCCATTTAACCAAGCTAGCCGCGTGATGGGAGAAAATCCTGAGCGTAAGTTTGCCATCATCACAGGACTTAACTTACCGATGTTAATTCAAGCCTACACAGAGCGCCTCATGGACGCTGCTGCAGGTGTAGAAAAAGTCGCTGCGAATATCATTAAAGAAGCCAAAGATGGCATCAAAGCTCTTCCAGAAGAGCTAAACCCAGTTGAGGAAGTAGCAAGCGCTGCAGCTGCTCCAGTTGCCCAAGCTGCTATTCCAGAAGGAACTGTCATCGGAGACGGTAAACTCAAAATCAACCTTGCCCGTCTAGACACTCGTTTACTTCACGGTCAAGTTGCAACTGCTTGGACTCCAGATTCAAAAGCAGATCGTATCATCGTTGCTTCAGATAACGTAGCTAAAGACGAATTACGTAAAGAATTGATTAAACAAGCAGCTCCAGGTAAAGTGAAAGCAAATGTTGTTCCTATCCAAAAACTAATCGACGTTGCAAAAGATCCTCGCTTCGGAGGAACACATGCCCTTATCTTGTTTGAAACACCTCAAGATGCCCTTCGTGCTATCGAAGGTGGCGTGCCAATCAAAACTCTTAATGTTGGATCAATGGCTCACTCAACTGGTAAAACAATGGTTAACAACGTTTTGTCTATGGATAAAGAAGACGTTGCTACATTTGAAAAAATGCGTGACCTTGGTGTTGAATTTGATGTACGTAAAGTACCAAACGACACGAAAAAAGATTTGTTTGACTTGATCAACAAAGCGAACGTGCAATAATCGATTTTATGAAAGGATTTTAAAGATGTCTATTATTTCTATGGTTTTAGTAGTCGTTGTAGCCTTCCTAGCAGGTCTTGAAGGTATCCTCGACCAGTTCCAATTCCATCAACCAATCGTAGCTTGTACCCTTATCGGTCTTGTTACTGGTAACCTTGAAGCAGGGATTATCCTTGGTGGTTCTCTTCAAATGATCGCCCTTGGTTGGGCTAACATCGGAGCTGCCGTAGCTCCTGACGCTGCTCTTGCTTCTGTTGCTGCTGCCATTATCATGGTTCTTGGTGGCGACTTTACTAAGACAGGTATCGGTGTTGCCCAAGCGGTTGCTATCCCTCTTGCAGTTGCTGGTCTATTCTTGACTATGATTGTCCGTACACTCTCTGTCGGATTGGTTCACACTGCTGATGCTTCTGCTAAAAAAGGTGACTTCAAAGCAGTTGAACGTGCTCACTTTGTCGCACTTCTTCTTCAAGGTCTTCGTATTGCAGTCCCTGCAGCACTCCTTCTAATGGTACCAACTGAAACAGTACAAAGCATTCTAAATGCTATGCCTGATTGGCTTAAAGATGGTATGGCTATCGGTGGTGGTATGGTCGTTGCCGTTGGTTACGCTATGGTTATCAACATGATGGCAACTCGTGAAGTATGGCCATTCTTCGCTATTGGTTTCGTGCTTGCTGCCGTGTCAGATATTACTCTAATCGGATTTGGTGCTATCGGTGTTGCTATCGCTCTTATCTACCTTCACCTTTCTAAAACTGGTGGAAATGGTGGCGGAGGAGCCGCAACTTCTAACGACCCAATCGGCGATATCCTAGAAGACTACTAAGATAAGAAAGGACTGAAAACATCATGACTGAAAAACTTCAATTAACTAAATCAGATCGTAAAAAAGTTTGGTGGCGTTCAACTTTCTTACAAGGTTCTTGGAACTATGAACGTATGCAAAACTTGGGTTGGGCTTACTCATTAATTCCAGCTCTTAAAAAACTCTACACTAAAAAAGAAGATCAAATTGCTGCTCTTGAACGCCATCTTGAGTTCTTCAACACTCACCCATACGTAGCTGCTCCAATCATGGGGGTTACTCTTGCACTTGAAGAAGAACGTGCTAACGGTGTTGAAATTGATGACGCTGCTATCCAAGGGGTTAAAATCGGTATGATGGGACCTCTTGCTGGTATCGGTGACCCAGTATTCTGGTTTACAGTACGCCCAATCCTTGGATCACTCGGTGCTTCACTTGCACTTACTGGTAATATCTTAGGTCCAATCCTCTTCTTCGTTCTTTGGAACTTGATTCGTATGTCATTCTTGTGGTATACACAAGAGATTGGATACAAGGCTGGATCAGAAATCACTAAAGATATGTCTGGCGGTATCCTTCAAGACATCACTAAAGGAGCTTCTATCCTTGGTATGTTCATTCTTGCTGTCCTTGTTCAACGTTGGGTAAATATTAAATTTGCTTTCGATGTTGCCAAAGTTCAACTAGATGAAAAGGCTTATATCCATTGGGATAAATTGCCAGAAGGATCTAAAGGTATCCAAGAAGCATTCGCACAAGTAGGACAAGGATTGTCTCAAACACCTGAAAAAGTTACTACTTTCCAACAAAACTTGGATATGTTGATCCCTGGACTATCAGGACTACTCCTTACTTTCCTTTGCATGTACTTGCTTAAGAAAAAAGTATCTCCAATCACTATTATCCTTGCACTCTTCGCAGTGGGTATTGTGGCACATGTTCTTCACATCATGTAATCAAGCAACTTAAAAGGAATCAGGTTCTAAAATCTGATTCCTTTTTTCTATACTTTTATTCGGCCAAGGCACCCATTGGATCCCATGGTGCGAGTACAATTGGTTCTGCTTCATAGGCAGCTTGTTCTTCTGCTGTTAGCAATTCTTTACGGACAACGATTTGGTAAGTGTATTCGTCCATCCAAGCGTCTGAGGCAACAAAGTAACCATCGGTACCAACCTTGTCTCCCCATGAGTTTTCAACCTTCCACTTGGTTGACTTCCCATTTTCATCCAAATCAACACCTGTCAAGACCATGGCGTGGGTCATCAAACTTTCGCTGTAGTCCAAACGTCCAGCCTTGTCTTGAGTGAGTTTAATGTCCATGCTTGATTCAAAGTCATAAACATCTGTCGCAAGAATTCCAGCTTTACGGTTGCTGAGCTGGCCGACATCTGAACCAAACCAAACAGTCTCACCTGCTTGCATTTGAGCAATCGCCAATTCTTTCAAGCGCTCCATCGGTACGTTGATGTAGCGAACTGCACGGCTACCAACTACATTTCCCAACATCTCAACTGTGTAAGATTGGCCGTAAGGCTTGTCAGCAGTTGGAGCATTGATAACAGAAACATAATCTTCTAGAGGAAGATTGACATATTTCTTGTAAAACTCTTGTGGTGTAATGCCCTTTTCACTTTGGTAGTTGTTATCCTTATCGCGATAAGCAAAGTCAAATTTACGTGGTGGAAGTCCTAAAGACATAGCAAGAAAGTTAAAGATTTCTTGTAAAAGATCTTCTTTCTTAGCTTGAACAGTCGCTTGGTCTGCGCCAGAAGCAAGCAAGTCACGCAAAATTTGAGCATCTTGACGAAGCAATTTATTAAGGATTGCATTTAGCTCACGGCTGCTGCTAGATGAAACAGACTCAGGGTAAACTGACTTAGGTACGACACCGTATTTCTCAAAAAGGGCAACGACCATATCCCATTGACCACCATCTTGTTGAGGTGTTTGAAGTAGGAATTTAACCTTACGGCTAGTTAGGTCTTGGTCTGCAGTCGCAATCACTTGCTCTAAGAACCAGTTTGATTTTTCATACTTATCCCAGAAAAATGTGTGGGCCTGTGATAACTCAAAATTTTCTAGTTTGTATTGAGAAATGAGTTTGTGGCGGAAGGTGTTGAGAGCCGCAAACATCCAGCAACGACCAGACGCTTTCTGGTTAGTAACCTTGTCCTTGGTCAAATCCAATGAAAAAACAGGTGTGTTGTCTACATGGCTTTGGCGACGTTCTAGGGCTGCAAAAATTCCGTTGTGGCTGGCAGCATTTTCAATCGCTTGGTATTTTACATTTGCTTCATAGTTGGCAAATAATTTATCAGTAAATGATTCTTGAATCGCGTTCATAGATTCCTCCTTTTATTCTACAGTCTATTATAACTCTTTTCACAAAGTAAGCAACTGAAAAACATAAAAGGCAAGGATATTCTTCCTCACCTTTTTTCTAACATAAACCCAATTAAGCAATACTCGCAAGGAGAACTTCTAACTCTTCCTTGGTCAAACGACGCCATTCCCCTCGTTCTAGGTTCTCATCCAATACTAGAGTTCCCATAGTCAAACGTTGCAAGTCTACTATTTCCTTGCCACAGTAGCCCACCATACGCTTGACCTGATGGAACTTCCCTTCTGCAATAGTCACACGGATTTGGCTTTGATTCTTTTCTATATCTATGGAAACAAGCTCCAGTTTAGCGGGCTGACAGGTAAAATCCTTAAGAGGAATCCCCTTAGCAAACGTCTCTACGTCTTCTTGGGTCATAATTCCCTTAACCTGTGCCAGATAGGTCTTATCCACATGACGCTTAGGTGAAAGAAGAGCATGAGCTAGTTTGCCGTCATTGGTCAAGAGCAAAAGACCATGCGTGTCAATATCCAAACGTCCTACTGGGAAAACTTCCTTGGTCCGAGCAATATCATCCAGCAAGTCCAACACGGTTCTGTGCTTGGGATCCTCAGTCGCTGAAATAACTCCTTGGGGCTTATTCATCATGTAGTAGACAAACTCCTCGTACTCCATCATTTGACCATCAAAGCGAATCTCATCTCTTTCTTCATCAATCTGTAATTTAGCTGATTTTTCTTTTTTACCATTTACCATCACGCGCCCAGCCTTGAGCAAGTTTTTGACCTCAGTCCGACTCCCCACAGCGCAGGCAACTAAAAATTTATCTAATCTCATAGAACTATTATATCATACTCAAAAGGAGGCTGTCTCAATGACCAACCTCCTTTTCGTTTCATACTCTTCAAAAATCTCTTCAAACCACGTCAACGTCGCCTTGCCGTATATATGTTACTGACTTCGTCAGTTCTATCTGCAACCTCAAAACAGTGTTTTGAGCTGACTTCGTCAGTTTCATCTACAACCTCAAAGCAGTGCTTTGAGCAGCCTGCGGCTAGCTTCCTAGTTTGCTCTTTGATTTTTATTGAGTATTAGCGCAACCGATTCTTGTCAGAATCACACCTTTACATTTAAAACGTTAAAATTTAAATTTAGAATGAGGTTTTACTTCATGGAAAATGTTGTTGTACATATTATCTCACATAGTCACTGGGACCGTGAGTGGTACTTGCCTTTTGAAAGCCACCGTATGCAGTTGGTGGAATTGTTTGACAATCTCTTTGATCTTTTTGAAAATGACCCTGAGTTCAAGAGTTTCCATTTAGACGGGCAAACTATTGTCCTTGATGACTACTTGGAGATTCGTCCTGAAAATCGCGACAAAGTTCAACAGTACATCGACGAAGGAAAATTGAAAATTGGTCCCTTTTATATCTTGCAGGATGATTACTTGATTTCAAGTGAAGCCAATGTCCGCAATACCTTGATTGGTCAGCAGGAAGCTGCAAAGTGGGGCAAATCCACTCAGATTGGTTACTTCCCAGATACCTTTGGAAATATGGGACAAGCGCCTCAAATCCTTCAAAAATCAGGCATTCACGTGGCCGCTTTCGGTCGTGGTGTGAAGCCGATTGGATTTGACAACCAAGTCCTCGAAGATGAGCAGTTTACTTCCCAGTTTTCAGAAATGTACTGGCAGGGTGCAGACGGAAGTCGTGTCCTCGGTATCCTCTTTGCCAACTGGTACAGTAATGGGAATGAAATTCCAGTTGATAAAGACGAGGCCTTGACCTTCTGGAAACAAAAACTGGCAGACGTGCGTGACTACGCTTCTACCAACCAATGGTTGATGATGAACGGATGTGACCACCAGCCTGTACAGAAAAATCTGAGCGAAGCCATTCGTGTGGCAAATGAACTCTTCCCAGATGTAACCTTTGTTCATAGTTCTTTTGATGAGTATGTCCAAGCCGTGGAAAGTGCTCTACCAGAGCAGTTATCAACGGTTACAGGTGAGCTGACCAGTCAGGAAACAGATGGCTGGTACACACTTGCCAACACTTCTTCATCCCGCATTTACCTCAAACAAGCCTTCCAAGAAAATAGCAACCTCCTAGAGCAAGTTGTAGAACCCTTGACTATTATTACTGGGGGCCACAACCACAAGGATCAGTTGACCTATGCTTGGAAAACTCTTTTGCAAAATGCGCCGCATGATAGTATCTGTGGCTGTAGCGTGGACGAAGTTCACCGTGAGATGGAAACTCGTTTTGCCAAGGTCAATCAAGTCGGAAACTTTGTTAAGAGCAATCTTCTTAACGAATGGAAGGGCAAAATCGCTACAGCTAAGGCTCAAAGTGATTATCTCTTTACTGTCATTAACACAGGCCTGCATGATAAGGTCGATACTGTCAGCACAGTGATTGATGTTGCGACTTGTGATTTCAAGGAATTGCACCCAACAGAAGGTTACAAGAAGATGGCTGCTCTTACCTTGCCAAGTTACCATGTGGAGGATTTGGATGGTCGTCCTGTAGAGGCTAAAATCGAAGACCTTGGGGCTAATTTTGAGTACGATTTACCAAAAGACAAGTTCCGCCAAGCTCGTATTGCTCGCCAAGTGCGCGTGACCATTCCAGTTCACCTAGCGCCACTTTCTTGGACAACCTTCCAATTGCTGGAAGGAGAGCAAGCACACCGTGAGGGTATTTACCAAAACGGAGTGATTGATACACCATTCGTAACGGTGAGTGTAGATGACAATATCACAGTTTATGATAAGACAACTCACGAAGCCTATGAAGACTTTATCCGCTTCGAAGACCGTGGTGACATCGGAAACGAGTATATCTATTTCCAACCAAAAGGAACAGAGCCAATCTATGCAGAGCTTAAGGGCTACGAGGTCTTGGAAAACACAGCTCGCTACGCTAAGATTTTGCTCAAACATGAATTGACCGTGCCTGTCAGTGCGGATGAAAAGCTAGAAGAAGAGCAAAAAGGCATCATCGAGTTTATGAAGCGTGAGGCTGGACGTTCAGAAGAGTTGACAAGTATTCCTCTGGAAACTGAGCTGACTGTCTTTGTTGACAACCCACAAATTCGTTGCAAGACTCGCTTTACCAACACTGCCAAAGACCACCGTATCCGTCTCTTGGTCAAGACTCACAACACGCGTCCAAGCAATGATTCTGAAAGTATCTATGAGGTGGTTACACGACCAAACAAACCAGCAGCTTCATGGGAAAATCCTGAAAATCCTCAACACCAACAAGCCTTTGTCAGCCTGTATGATGATGAAAAAGGTGTGACCGTATCCAACAAGGGATTGAATGAATACGAAATCCTTGGAGACGACACTATTGCAGTGACCATTCTGCGTGCGTCAGGTGAGCTAGGTGACTGGGGTTACTTCCCAACACCAGAAGCTCAGTGTTTGCGTGAGTTTGAAGTCGAGTTTGCTCTCGAATGCCACCAAGCCCAAGAACGCTTCTCAGCCTATCGTCGCGCTAAAGCCTTGCAGACACCGTTTACCAGCCTTCAACTTGCTAGACAGGAAGGAAGCGTCGCTGCGACTGGTAGCCTCTTGAGCCATTCTGTTCTCAGCATACCGCAAATCTGTCCAACAGCCTTTAAGGTAGCTGAAAATGAAGAAGGCTATGTCCTTCGTTACTACAATATGTGTAGTGAAAATGTACGTGTACCGGAAAGTCAACATCTCTTCCTTGACCTACTTGAACGACCATACCCAGTTCATAGAGGCCTCATTTCACCACAAGAGATTCGTACAGAATTCATCAAAAAAGAAGAAATTTAATTTCAAAAAGTAAACATAAAAAGAAAGGAGGGGCGAAAAGGTAAGAACTAACTGCTGATTCGCCCCTTTTTATGGTAAAAACAATGACCATTGCAACAATTGATATCGGAGGGACTGGGATTAAGTTTGCCAGTCTGACTCCTGATGGGAAAATACTGAATAAGACAAGCATTCCAACGCCTGAAAGTTTGGAGGATTTACTAGCTTGGTTAGACCAGCGCTTGTCAGAGCAGGATTACAGTGGGATTGCTTTGAGCGTTCCAGGCGCGGTCAATCAAGAAACAGGTGTGATTGATGGCTTCAGTGCCGTGCCCTACATCCACGGATTTTCTTGGTATGAGGCGCTTGCCCATCATCAGCTACCTGTCCATCTGGAAAATGATGCCAACTGCGTTGGACTCAGTGAATTGCTAGCTCATCCAGAACTTGAAAATGCAGCCTGTGTCGTGATTGGGACAGGAATTGGCGGAGCCATGATTATCAATGGCAGACTTCACCGAGGTCGCCACGGATTGGGTGGGGAATTTGGCTACATGACAACCCTTGCCCCTGCTGAAAAGCTCAACAACTGGTCGCAATTAGCGTCAACTGGAAATATGGTGCGATACGTGATTGAAAAATCTGGTCAGACTGACTGGGACGGTCGCAAGATTTACCAAGAGGCTACAGCTGGGAATGCTCTTTGCCAAGAAGCTATTGAGCGCATGAACCGCAATCTGGCGCAAGGTTTGCTTAATATCCAGTATCTGATTGATCCAGATGTCATTAGTCTGGGTGGCTCTATCAGTCAAAATCCAGATTTCATACAAGGTGTTAAGAAGGCTGTTGATAACTTTGTCGAAACCTACGAAGAATACACGATCGCACCTGTCATCCAAGCCTGTACCTATCATGCAGATTCCAATCTCTACGGTGCCCTTGTCAACTGGCTACAGGAGGAAAATCAATGGTAAGATTTACAGGAATTAGTTCCAAACAAACTCAGGCAATCGACTTGCTGACAAAGCACATTTCGCTACCAGATGTAGAGGTAGCTGTCGCTCAGTCTGACCAAGCCTCGATTTCTATCAAGGGTGAGGGTGGTCACTATCAATTGACCTACCGCAAACCCCACCAACTTTATCGAGCCTTGTCCTTGTTGGCAACAGTTCTAGCAGAAGGTGACAAAGTAGAGATTGAAGAGCAGGCGGCTTATGAAGAGTTGGCCTATATGGCAGACTGTTCTCGAAATGCAGTGCTGAATGTGGCTTCTGCCAAGCAGATGATTGAGGTCTTGGCTCTCATGGGCTACTCAACCTTTGAGCTCTACATGGAAGACACCTACCAGATTGAAGGGCAGCCTTACTTTGGCTATTTCCGTGGAGCCTACTCGGCTGAGGAGTTGCAGGAGATCGAAGCCTATGCCCAGCAGTTTGACATGACCTTTGTGCCATGTATCCAGACCTTGGCTCACTTGTCAGCCTTCGTCAAATGGGGTGTCAAAGAAGTCCAGGAACTCCGTGATGTAGAGGACATTCTTCTCATTGGCGAAGAAAAGGTTTATAACCTGATTGATGGCATGTTTGCTACTCTGTCTAAACTACAAACTCGCAAGGTCAATATCGGGATGGACGAAGCCCACTTGGTTGGTTTGGGACGCTACTTGATTCTGAACGGTATTGTGGATCGTAGTCTCCTCATGTGCCAACACTTGGAGCGCGTGCTGGATATTGCTGACAAATATGGTTTCCACTGCCAGATGTGGAGCGATATGTTCTTTAAACTTATGTCAGCAGATGGCCAGTACGACCGTGATGTGGAAATTCCAGAAGAAACTCGTGTCTACCTAGACCGCCTCAAAGATCGTGTGACCTTGATTTACTGGGACTATTATCAGGATAGCGAGGAAAAATACAATCGCAACTTCCGCAACCATCACAAGATTAGCCATGACCTTGCATTTGCAGGAGGTGCTTGGAAGTGGATTGGTTTCACACCCAACAACCATTTCAGCCGTCTCATTGCTCTTGAAGCCAATAAAGCATGTCGTGCCAATGATATCAAAGAAGTCATCGTGACGGGTTGGGGGGACAATGGTGGGGAAACTGCCCAATTCGCTGTCCTACCAAGTTTGCAAATCTGGGCAGAACTCAGCTACCGCAATGACCTAGACCGTTTGTCTGCTCATTTCCAGATTAATACAGGTCTATCAGTTGAGGATTTTATGCAGATTGACCTTGCCAACCTCTTGCCAGACCTACCAGGCAATCTCAGTGGCATCAATCCTAACCGCTATGTCTTTTACCAGGATGTTCTCTGCCCTCTTCTTGATAGACACATGACACCTGTACAGGACAAACCGCACTTCGCTCAGGCTACTGAGACACTTGTTGAAATCAAAGAAAAAGCAGGAAATTATGCTTATCTCTTTGAAACTCAGGCCCAGTTGAATGCTATTTTAAGTTCTAAAGTCGATGTAGGACGACGCATCCGTCAGGCCTACCAAGCGGATGATAAAGAAAATCTAAAAGAAATCGCAAGACAAGAATTACCAGAACTTAGAAGCCAAATCGAACACTTCCATGCCCTCTTTAGCCACCAATGGCTGAAAGAAAACAAGGTCTTTGGCTTGGATACAGTTGACATCCGTATGGGCGGACTCTTGCAACGCATTAAGCGAGCAGAAAGTCGCATCGAGGCTTATCTGGCTGGTCAAATTGACCGCATCGAAGAACTAGAAGTAGACATCTTGCCATTTACTGACTTCTACGCAGACAAGGATTTCGCAGCCACAACAGCCAACCAGTGGCATACTATTGCGACAGCTTCAACGATTTACACGACATAAAAAACAAGAACACCATGCTCTTACTCAGAGTGTTTCCCGTGAAACATCCCTTTCTTAAAAAAGTACTCCACATAAAATAATTTGTGGAGTTTTTTCTATAATTAGTAGTTTAACCTAACCTGCAAATAGGAGTATACTAATAATGTAATCGTTATCAAAAGTCTAAAAAGGAATTTTTAGATGGATATCAAAATAAAAAAGGGAGGAAATTATGAATAAGTTTTCAAAAACCTTGAGAGACAACTGGATCTTTCTCTTGATGGTTTTACCAGGGGCACTCTGGTTGATTCTATTCTTCTACATTCCAGTATTTGGGAACGTGGTTGCCTTTAAAGACTACCACATGACAAGTAATGGTTTCATAGATAGTATCATGAATAGTAAATGGGTCGGACTCGATAATTTCAGATTCTTGTTTAGTTCAAAAGACGCCTTTATTATCACACGAAATACTGTCCTCTACAATCTCGGCTTTATCTTTATCGGTTTGATTGTATCTGTAGGGATTGCCATCATCCTCAGTGAACTCCGTTCTAAGAGAATGGTTAAGATCTTCCAAACTTCTATGTTGTTCCCTTACTTCTTGTCTTGGGTTATCATCAGTTTCTTTACAGATGCCTTCCTAAACATCGATAAAGGGGTCTTCAACCATTTCCTAGAATCTATCGGAATGAAGGAAGTCAATTTCTACGCTGACTTGGGTATCTGGCCATATCTCCTCCTTTTCCTAGGTATTTGGAAAGGTTTTGGATATAGCAGTGTCATGTACTATGCGACAATCATGGGAATTGATCCAACCTACTACGAAGCAGCAACAGTGGACGGGGCTAGCAAATGGCAACGCATTCGCAATGTAACCATTCCGCAGTTGACACCATTGGTAACTGTATTGACTATCCTTGCAGTCGGAAACATCTTCCGTGCAGACTTTGGTCTCTTCTACCAAATCCCACACAATGCTGGTCAGCTTTACAACGTAACCAACGTCTTGGACGTATATGTTTATAACGGTTTGACTCAGACAGCGGATATCGGGATGGCTTCAGCGGCAGGTCTCTACCAATCAGTTGTCGGCTTGATTCTGGTTATCCTATCAAACTTACTTGCAAGACGAGTTGATCCAAACTCAGCCTTGTTCTAGAAAGGAGGAGAATATGGCAGAAAAGAAAATTAAAAAAGAAAAAATTGATAATGTCGGCATTCACTCCTTCAGTAAGAAAGCAGATATCTTTTTCAGTATTATTTCTGGTTTGATTGCCCTCTCTTGTATCCTACCCTTTGTTTTCGTTATCGTTATTTCGGTGACAGATGAAAAGAGTATCCTCCAAAATGGATATAGCTTCTTCCCATCTCAATTTGGATTAGACGGTTTTGAGTTCTTGGCACAGTTTAAGGATAAAATCCTCCAAGCCCTCTTCATCTCAGTCTTTGTAACAGTGGTGGGGACTATCACAAACGTCTTTATCACAACAACCTATGCCTACGCCATCTCACGGACAACCTTTAAGTATCGCAGATTCTTTACGATCTTTGCCCTTCTTAGTATGTTGTTCAACGCTGGTTTGGTACCAGGCTATATTGTGGTCACTCGTTTGCTTCAACTCGGTGATACAGTTTGGGCCTTGATTGTTCCAATGCTTCTCTCACCATTTAACATCATCTTGATGCGTTCCTTCTTCAAGAAGACAATCCCAGAAGCCATTCTTGAATCTGCTCGTATCGATGGTGCCAGTGAAGCCCGGATCTTCTTCCAAATCTGTTTGCCATTGTCACTACCAGGTATTGCAACCATTACGCTTTTGACAGCTCTAGGTTTCTGGAATGACTGGTTCAACGCCCTTCTTTATATCAAGAGTGACAACTTGTATCCATTGCAATATTTGCTCATGCAAATCCAACAAAATATGGATTACATCGCCAAAGCAGTCGGCCTATCTGGTCAACTGGGCGTTGCTCTACCGAAAGAAACAGGACGTATGGCCATGGTTGTGGTCGCAACCCTTCCAATCGCGATTCTATATCCATTCTTCCAACGCTACTTTGTAAAAGGTTTGACTATCGGTGGTGTGAAAGAATAGTGCTTGTTGAGAAATACCCTTTCTCAGTTCCAACTTCCCTTGTGTGAAGTTAATACTCTTCGAAAATCTCTTCAAACCGCGTCAACGTCGCCTTGCCGTACTCAAGTACAGCCTGCGGCTAGTTT
>NZ_CAJZDT010000042.1:0-13005 GCF_915066115.1 uncultured Streptococcus sp.
CCCTTTAGATAAGCTTCAAACGACTCAAAAATACTCTCACTCATTTTCATCCTCGTACATTTACATTTTATACTTTACGGTAACGACGCAAGCCGACAATATTGAGAACTGTCAAAGCGACAAGGAAGACTAGTAGAACACCAATATTTGGTAAAATATCTCCAAGTCCACGTCCGTAAAGAATAATCTGACTCATCGCATCACCTGAGTAGGTCAAAGGCAAGAATTTCCCTAGCATTTTTGCCCAGTCTCCCATTGAATCAAGTGGAATGATTCCTGAGAAAAAGAGTTGCGGCATAATCACAAGAGGAATAAATTGCATCATCTGGAATTCTGATTTTGCCAAGGTAGACAAGAGAATTCCGAAGGCTAGTGCCACCAGAGCCAGTACCACATTAACTATTATAACATTTAACAGACTTCCGACAACTTCAATTTTCAACAACCAGATGGCTGCTAGAACGACTACTCCTGTCTGCAGTATGGCAATAAAGCCGTAAGACAACATATAGCCGTAAACAATTTCCGAACGTTTAACTGGGGTTGCCAACAAACGATCTAGGGTTCCGCTAGTACGTTCTTTCAAGAGTGCCATCCCTGAAATCAAAAAGACAAAGAAGAAAACGACGAACCCAAGCAAAACAGGAATCATTTTAGCAAAGAAGCCGGTGTCCTCGTTACCATATTCATAAGATTCCTTAATTTCAGGAGATTTTACCTTTAGTTGTAATTGTGGAAGGGATTGATTCACACGGGCTAATAATTGATTGGTGTCTTCACTGGCAATACTGGTGCGTAATACTTGTCGGGTCACCGAAGTTTTAGAGGCATCTGTATTAGCATAGGCTACATGATATTCCCCATCCTTATAAGAGATAACTGCATCTACTTTTTCATCGTTTAAAGCCTCTTTAGCTTGATCCAAGTCTTTGTATGTTTTGACACTGACATGTTCTAAGTCATCCATCCTACTTACCAAACTACTTGGCACATCTTGTATCGCTAGCTTAACAGTCACCGTTGTACTAGCCGAAAACATGAGGTTCATCAGCCACATAATAAAGACTGGTGCCACAAACATTAGGGCCAGTGTCCGTTTGTCACGTAGCAATTCTTTGATGACTTTTTTTGCAATGGCAATTGTTCTCATTTCATTCTCCTTCTGCTTTCAAAAAGACTTCTTCAATACTTGAAACACCATAAGATTCTTTTAACTTGGATGGTGTATCAAAGGCTATGATTTTTCCACCTAATAGTAGACCGACCTTATCTGTCAGCTCTGCCTCATCCATGACGTGAGTTGTGACCAAAATCCCTACGCCCTTGTCTCTATGCGCCATCAGCTCTCGCCAGATTTTCTTTCGAAGAGAAGGGTCGATTCCAACCGTCGGTTCGTCCAAAATCAAGAGTTGAGGGTTTCCTAAAAGCGCAATAGCCAGCGACAAGCGTCGTTTCATCCCTCCGGAATAACCAGACACGGCCTTATTTAAATGATCTGTCAAGTCTACCACTTGAGCCACATGGGTAATTTCAGCTGTCAAATCTTTTTTAGGAATCCCTTTTAGCTGGCCGAAAAATTCCAAGTTTTCTTGTCCTGACAAAGCCTCATAAAGAGCATCTGACTGGGCCATATAGCCAATATCTCCCAGAATATGACGATTGGGCATGGTCTGGTCTAAGACTAAAGCGATACCGCTATCTGCCTTTTCCATCCCTAACATGGTTTTAATCATGGTTGATTTACCAGCACCAGAAGGACCGATTAGACCAATGATTTCCCCAGACTGTAATTCAAAACCAACGTGGTTTAACACAAGTTGTTGACCAAAAGATTTTTGTAAATCTTGTAAATGTAGCAATGTTTTCATTTACTTCCTCCTAGGTGAGCGAGCACTCACTTTTTTAAAGATAAATCTATTATAGTGAGTGAATACTCACTTGTCAAGTGATGATTTGAATTTTTTTAAAACAAAAAAATCTCACCGTAGGGAGAATATCTGGTTTATTTTACCTTACAGTGCTAGGAACCGTAACCGAAGATAATACTTGAGTATATCGAGGTAAGGTGACAACGTAAAAAGCCCTCTGAAGTCAGAGAGCTGATTTGAGCCCAGGCTAAAATCCTAGTGAAAAAGATGAAACTCCTTGTGTTCATCGAAAACTGTGTCGTTTCCCTATTTTCATACGGATTTTTGGCGCCCTTAGCATCATAATTCTTGCCGGATAAAACGTTTATAGACTAGGCGACAAGCCGAAGATTGTACTGATGGTACATCGAGGCGAAGGCAACGAAGTATAGAAACGTTTTAGACGCAAGATTAACGACGAAGTCCTAGAGAGTTGATCAACTCACGGTAACGGTTAACGTCGTTTTTACGCAAGTATGCAAGCAAGTTACGACGGCGACCGATTTTCTTCATCAATCCACGGTAAGTAGCGTGGTCTTTTTTGTGTTGTTTGATGTGTTCGTTAAGGTGGTTGATTTCCCAAGTAAGGACAGCAACTTGAACCTCTACTGAACCTGTATCACCTTCGTGACGTGCATATTGTGCAATGATTTCATTTTTTTTCTCTTTTGAGATTGCCATGATGTTTCTCCTTTTTATTTGGCTTCATCCGAGTGACAGGTTGGCATGCCTGCAACCAAGAAGAAGTTATTTGTCTTTACGACAGTTCTTATTCTACCAAGAAGCAAAGACTTTGTCAACTGATTTACTTTTTAAAAACTTGACCTACTCTACTGATTTCAGGGCTTCAAGCATATCCACCTTTCTCAAGTGGTGATTGACAAAGAGACCCAGTAAGGCTAAGATCACAGTCACTGCGACGATTGGAAGAGCATAGACTTCCCAGCTGACTCGTGGATAAAAAAGTATGGTGGCAGGTGAGATCATTTGAATCAAAAATTGATGTAAATAGTGGCCAGCTAGCAAACCGAGAGTAATCCCCACAAAAGACAGCACCATAGTCTCGCGGTAGATATAGAGGGTCACTTCTTTATTGTGGAAACCTAGAACCTTGATGGTCGAAAGTTCACGGATACGTTCTGCCACATTGATATTGGTGAGATTGTAAAGAATGACAATGGCTAGCAAGACGGAAACAAGGATAAGGATTGCCATGGTTTTATTGAGAGAATTGGCTACAGATTCAAAGAGGTGGATAGCTGTTGCATTTTGGATCACCCCAGAAACAGCAGTTTTTTTCATAAAGGCCGTAGCTTCTTTCTCCGTATTGGATGGTGTTGGCTTTTTTAATTTTACTAGGTAGGTATTATCTTTCGGACTGGTACCGTAGACTTGTTCGTATGTCGCTCGGTTGAGATAAACAAAGTGTCCAACATAGTTTTCAGAAATAGCTGCAACCTTGATTTCTTTTCCATCAAGCTCCAGCTTGTCTCCAACCGTAACATCTGCTAGTTGAGCTAGTTTTTGACTCACGACGGCTCCATCAGTGATCTCCACCTCTTGGCCATTTTCCTCTAATGCGATAAAGGGTTTGAAATTTTCTCTGCTTGTGACCATCATGGTGATAGTCTGAAGTCCTGCTTTTCCTTTGAAATCTTTTTCAATGGATTTAGAGTAGATTTTTTGGTAAGCATGGATAGGCTCAGATTGCAAGGCACTTTCTAGATCTGCTTTGTCTTTCTCACTTGCACTGCTCTTTTCCGCTACAATCATCTGGTATTGCTGGATTTGTTCAAATTGGCGCTCGGAAACTCCTCCCACAGATGACTGAATGCCAAGACCTGCAAATAGGAGAGCCACCGAACCTGCAACTCCAAAAATGGTCATCAACATCCGTTGCTTATATCGGAAAATATTTCGCGCCGTAACCTTATGAGTGAAGCTCAAACGACTCCAAATAAAGCTCAGGCGTTCCAGCAAAATCTTTGATCCCTTAACGGGAGGTTTGGGCAGCAAAAGTTGGGCTGCTTCATCGTGTAATTCCCTCCGCGCTACCAGATAAGCCGGCAAAACGCTGGATACCCAACTTAAAGCTAGGGCAATAAGACTATAAGACCAATAGAAATACTCGTGACTTTTCCCAACGACCATTCCAGCTGTTATAACATCCGAAATCACGCCTGCAAGGAGATAATGTCCTAGAAGCGTTCCTAAAACAGTTCCCACAGTTCCTGCAAGAAAACCATAGAGGACAAACTTGGCAACAATATCTTTATTCTGGTAACCTAGGGCCTTGAAAATACCAGCATTGGTACGCTCTTCATCCACAAAGCGAGTCATAGTTGTAAAGGTCACCATTGCAGCAACCATATAAAGCACCACTGGAAAGATATTCCCGACAGAACGAATACTTGCTGAAGCGTTACTGTACATGAGATAGCCTTGACCGCCTGGCATGGTTTGGCGGTTGTATACATGGTAAGTAGGCTCTGCCAGTTCATCAAGCTCTTTCTGGTGTTGTTCAAGCTTCTCTTTTTCCTTGGCTAGATTACTCTCTGTCTGAGCCATTTTTTCTTTTTCTGTAGCCAATTCTTCCTTAGTTTTTGTCAATTGCTCCTTGACTTGACTCTTTTGAGGCTCAGGCAAAGCGGTCACTTGTTCTTCTTGCGTTTTCAATCGACTTTCAACCTGTTCTAACTGGCTCTTGCCTTTTTGAAGGTTACCTTCAGCTGTTTGGAGCTGCTCTTTTCCATCTTCCAAGCTCTTTTGCCCATTTGCTTTGATACTTGCCAATCTTTTTTGACCATTATCGGCAAGCAAGTTTTGTAAGTCTTCCTGGTGTTGATCTCGTTTGCTTCTATAGTCTGATGAAAAAGCATCCAAATTTTTTAAATCATCATAGCGCACACGCGCAATGCTATAAACATCTGAGTCAAACTGACTGGGTAAAATCACTCCATAGCCAGCCAGGCTTCCATTTCCACTACTAGCCCCTCCCAAGTCTTCTTGAGAAAGGATCTCACCCGACTGAACAAATCCAGTAATTATGAAAGATTGGGATTTTATAACAGACTTTCCTTCTTCTTTCTTGCTAAAGGTAATTGTCTGCCCAATCTGATAGCGGTCTTTCCAGAAATCAGCCAAGGCAATTTCCCCATCAGCCTCTGGAAGTCGCCCTTCTGTCACTTGGAAGGTTGAAATTCCCTCCGGATTGGAATACAGTCGAACCGCTTCTTCACTATTTTCAACGGTTAGGTCTGCCATATAGCCAAACTCAACACTTGCTCCTTGAAGGGTCTTTAGTTCGTCCTGATCTTCTTTGTCCAAGCCATAATCTGCTATCACTGCCAAATCCAAAGTATTGGCTTTACGGAGATAATCCTCAGCCGTACGTTCCATATTTGGGCTAGTCACTTTGAGACCTACTAGAGCTAAAGACCCCAGCATCATCAAGGTCAAGATAGATAAAAAGCGTCCCTTGGAAGCAGTCACCGACTGGAGCAAGTCTTTTCGGTATGTTTTTTTCATGCTAATACTCCAATGTATCGATAGACTGTGGATGCTCATTGATTGTTACTCTCATAACAGTGGCATCACGCATGTGAATCACCCGATCTGCGATAGGAGCTAGCGAGCTATTATGAGTTACGATAATCACCGTCGCTCCCTTTTGACGAGACATGTCTTGGAGAATCTTCAAAACCTGCTTGCCTGTCTGATAATCCAAGGCTCCAGTTGGTTCATCACAAAGGAGGATTTTTGGATTTTTGGCTACAGCGCGTGCAATGGAGACTCGCTGTTGCTCCCCTCCAGAAAGCTGGGCTGGAAAGTTATTGAGGCGATGAGCCAGACCTACATCTGTCAAGACTTGTTCAGGATTCAAGGCATCTGTCACAATTTCTGAGGCCAACTCCACATTTTCCTTAGCGGTCAGATTGGAAACTAGATTATAAAACTGAAAAACAAAACCGACATCATTGCGACGGTAATTGGTTCTCTGGTGGGAATTGTAGTCGGCAATATTGACACCATCAATCCAGATTTCCCCCTCGTCATTGGTATCCATTCCCCCAAGAAGATTAAGAACCGTTGACTTGCCCGCACCAGATGCACCTAGAATGATGACCAATTCACCCTTTTCAATCTCAAAATTCACATCGCGATTGGCCACAATCTCCGTGTCCCCAACCTGATAACGCTTGTAACAATGTTTCATCTCAATATAAGCCATCATCAACCTCACTTTCTTTAACTACTTCTTAATATCATTATAACGCTTTTTCGAAGAGTTGGATACTAGAATAAAAAGAAAAACCTAGGTATTCCTAGGCTTTCTTTTTACAAATTATTTTCCAAGGTAGTATTCAGAAACTACGTTCAATTTTTCGTCAAATTCGAATACCAATGGTGGGAAGTTAGGGATTTCTACGTCCATGATTTCGTCATCTGACAAACCTTTGATGTGTTTTACAAGGGCACGGATTGAGTTACCGTGAGCTCCTACGAATACGTTTTTACCATCTTTAAGAGCTGGAGCGATTTTATCTTCCCAGAAAGGAAGGGCACGTTCCAAAGTCACTTTCAAGTTTTCAGCATCTGGAATAACTGAGTCGTCAAGTGAAGCGTAACGACGGTCAGTGTGAGCTGAATGCTCATCATCACGATCCATGTTTGGAGGCAATACATCGTATGAACGACGCCAGATGTGAACTTGCTCATCACCAAATTGTTCAGCAGCTTCAGCTTTGTTTTTACCAGTCAAACCACCGTAGTGACGTTCGTTCAAACGCCATGATTTTTCAACTGGAACCCACAATTGGTCAGAAGCTTCAAGAGCTAAGTTCGTTGTTTTGATAGCACGTTTCAATACTGAAGTGTAAGCTTGGTCAAATTCGATACCAGCTTCTTTGATCAATTTACCAGCGTCAATCGCTTGTTGTGTACCTTTTTCAGACAAATCAACATCAGCCCAACCAGTGAAAAGGTTAGCTTTGTTCCATTCAGACTCACCGTGGCGAGCAAAAACCAATTTTACCATTAGATGGATTCTCCTTTAAATTTTCCGAGGTTTCCCCTCGTTTATCTATTCTATTTTACACAATTTTTCACAAAAAAGCTAGTTAAAATCGACAAGTTCTGACAGTCAGGAAGCGTCCGAAAGCAAATTGATCTCATCCTGCCTAGGAACTTCTATAATTCATTACTTTTTATTTGCAAAAATAGAGGTTCTAAAATCATTTGTTTGATCTAGGTAGGCTTTAAAGACTGCTCTCTTAAGTTTATGGACGGCACTGTCAGTTTCTGGGTTATAGTCACTCCAACGAGGACCTGTAGCATCCTGTAAAACAGCTTGGTCCATGAGTTCTTGCAACTCATTTACTCTTTGAATGGTTTTCGTGGCATTGCTCATCCATGATTGCGTCGGATCTTTAAAAGTAACTTTATTCAAATGATCAAACTGAGCAACACGTTCTTGATACATAGCTTTTTTAAAGGCTACCCAAGATGAATACTGACCACCAAATAGCTTTTCTAAAACAAGCTTATCTGTCACTAATCCTTGCTTTTTACCGTAGAGGTTGATTGTCTGACCATTTTGTTTAGCAATTTCTTCATATTGGTTGGAAATATATGGGACCATACCATCTTTAAATCCTTTAGCAGCTAAGAGTTCATAAGCGATTCTTCGTCCCATAAGATCTCCAGGAGTTCCTTTCTCACTGCTCAATGCTGAAAAGATTGGTGCAAAGAGTTTAATCGTAAAATAGCCATTTCTCTCATAAGTGCCAGCCTGATACTCACGAGCCGAAAGGATGTTATTATCAATCAAACTATCAAAATTCGTCAATTTTTTAGCTTCATCTTCAGTCAAATTTTTCACAACATTAGTAGCATAAACATCATTTCCATCAGCAGGATCTGTTAGATAGTGGTTCTCGATTTTTCTCAGAGCTTCCATTTTCTGAGATACATTCAGTTTCTTAACGATCGATTGCCCTTCAAGATATTCCAACAGATAGATGAGGTCAAACATGTTATGAACATACTTTTGGAGATCGGATTCATCTTTGAATCGTTCCGTCGGATCTAAGACTTGTAGACGGGATCCTTCTAAGCTATCTGATTTTGAATGTTTCAAGATTGAGTTAATAGTAATGGTCGCATCATTTGGATGGTCTGGTGCTTGTAATAAGCCCTTAGCAAAGAACTCAGGTCCAAGACCACTTCTTCTACCATAGCCACCAAGATAGATTTCCTGATCGGAATCATGCGTCATTTCGTGGGTATACGTAATAGCGCCATCCTTATCCAACATACGGTAAGACATATAGTAGACGCCATCTCCTGTTGCGTATGCACCGTGATGATTATGAACTACCTTGTTACCAACTGGTCCAAAGAAATGTTGCATTGCAGGATTTGAATTCTCAAAGTCTGCGATTGTTGAAGCCTTTCCTTCAGTATGATCATCACCAAATTTATAGGCATCATAAAGCAGGATCGTACGATAGAGTTTTTCACGTCCCTGATTATCTAAAATACGATACCAATAATCGTAGTGATCTCGCTGACGCTTGGCTGTTTCACGCGCATTCTCTTCAACAAACTTATTGAGTTCATCTCCAGCCTTATAGTCGCTGTTGCGGTAGCGATCGTAAGCTCCAAATCCTAGGCTAGACAAGGTTGAGATGACAAATACAGATCTTTCTGGCAAAGTAAGGAGAGGCAAGACCATATTGCGGTATTTCCAAGTACTACTAGTAATTCGGTCATAAATACCGATAGAATACTTAGTCCCTTCTTGCTCTTGCTTGGATTTGACCTCTGCAATAGTGGATTTTTCTTCGACAATGAAAGCTTTGGTCTGTTTTTTAAACCAATCATTGTTGCTAGTGTTTGGTAAAAAGACTTTTCGGTAATTTTCTAGCGTACTAAACAAATCTGTCGTTCCATGATGGCTGGCAAGACTAATAGCATAAGTATCAACGTTGTTCTTAGCAAGCAGATTATTAAATCCTGATTTCCCTAACTCAATCAAAGTATCTAACGGAGATGCATTTCCTTTACCAAAGAAATCAAGGTGATACAAGACCAAGTCTTTAATATTGACCTGACCATAGCTAAAGTTATACCAACGCTCTAAGTAGCTCATACCAAGAAGTAAGGCTTCCTTGTTGCGCTTGATTTTATCTACGATGTAACCTGTCATTACTTGATTGTTTTCCACTAGACCAGCATCCGCTGACAAGAGTTTTCTCAGACTTTCTTCTAGATGCTCCTTCGTTTTAGCAAACTGCTCTTCTAGATAGAGCTCGGTTTGCTTCACTTTGGGTGAGATACCGAGTGTGTTTCTGATTTCATCTGAGTGATAATCTACCTTCTTCAATTCTGGTAAGACTTGCTGGATAATCGTTTCTTGATTATACAAGAATTGGTTTGGCGTATAGAGAAGCCCCGTATCTCCTAGACTATATTCTGCTAACTTAGCAAAATCAGTCTGGTACTTGAGATTGAGTTTCTCAGATGAATGATCTTTGTAGTGAAGCAAGAGTTTGTTTGCAGTCTGTTTGTTGGAAACAATATCTGTGATGACTTGGTCATCCTTCATCATGACTGCTGACAAGAGTTCTTTTTGATATAAAAGACTGTTCTCATTGACCAGGTTTCCGTATTTGACGATGGTTGCCTTGTTGTAGAAAGGTAGCAATTTTTCAATGTTCTTATAAGCCAAGGCGCGCTTAACTTGATAATTGACCACCTTAGAAAAATCACTTTCTTTACTACCACTTGTTGAAAGGGGCTCCACTGTTGGAGGAGTGAGAGGATTAATTTCTTCTTTTTTATTAGTCACTTCAGAAGCATCTAAAATTGTTCCTCTTTCCACAAATGATTCCTTGCTGACGACTTCTTCCCTGACCAAGGTAACATTGTAGACTCTATTAGCTTTGTTGCTGAATGTATTAGCCACCTTCATTTCATTATAGTGGTAACCGGTAATAGCATTCCCGTTGGTTACATTGACATCACTTAGTACATTGGTCAATCTTCCTGCATGCTGTTCCTCATTCGTCTTTCGATCCCACAAATATCCAGCCACACCCGCAACTCTACCAAAGTGCTTGACATTGTTGATATCACCTTCAGCATAGCTATCCTGTATATGCGCATCTTGGTCTACTAGACCTGCTAGCCCACCAACAGTCTGATCTGAACTATTCGTGTTGGATGAAATGGCTACTGTCGCTTTTGACTTAGTCAATGAAGCTCTGCCTCCTGTCAAATGACCGACCAGACCACCAATATTGTAGGCAGCAGTCGTTTCGTAGGTATTAACAATTCTTCCCTTAAAACTGCTCTCTGTGATACTTGATTGGTCTGCCTTAGCCAACAAACCACCGATACCACGTTCCCCAGCCAAAACACCATCGACATGAACTTGCTTAATCTTTGTGTTATCCGTAGCTTCATTGGCCAGTGAACCGATATCATCTTTACCTGAAATAGAGACATTTTTTAGGCTCAACTTTTCTACTGTGGCCCCTCTCAAGCTTTCAAAAAGAGGCTTTTTCAAGTTGTAAATAGCATAATGCTTGCCATCTTTTTCACCAATTAACTGACCAGTAAAGGTGCCCTTGATGTAAGATCTGTCATCAGGTCCCAACTCCACTTCGTTGGCATTCAAGCTAGCCGCTAAATGATAGGTTCCAGAGAGATTCTTGTTGATAGCTTTAACTAGGTTGCTAAAGGAAGTGAAGGTTGTTGTTTCTTCTGTTGCCTTTTTTGCGAGATAGAAGGTGAAATTATCGACATATTTATTTTCTAGCTCTTGCTGGAGTTTCTCAGCTTTGGCTATGATTTTATAAACTGATTGTCCATTTTTTATTTCTGCAGTTATTGAAGCGACAGGTAGATAGACATCTTTGAATGACGACGATTTTACCTTAACAAAGTAAGTGTCTATACTACTTGGAACACTGTCCAAAGAAACATGTTGTTTGTAAGTACCATTGGTCTGACTATATAACTCCAGATCAGAAACATTTCTTAATTCAAGTGTTTTTTCTGGATCTTTTTCTTTTGGTTTTTCAGCCGGATTTTCTGGTTTTGCTTGCTCAATATTGCCAGTATATTCTGGAAGAGGGGCAATTTGTTCGGGTTCGACTATTGCTCCCGATTGGGTGCCTGTATAAGTTGGCTTCTCAGCCGTTGCTGGTTCGACAAATGCTCCAGATTGACTGCCTGTATATTCCGGTTTTTCAACTGTCTCTGGGGCTATAATAGCTCCCGATTGCCCACCTTTATATTCTGGTAAGGAAGGCTGTGTCTCTGGTTCAACAATCGCACCTGATTGAGTTCCCTTGTACTCTGGTTGTGGAGTTACTTGCTCTGGTTCAACAACCGCTCCGGACTGGGGACCTGTATATGCTGGTTTGTCAGTTTTCTCAGGGGCAACTATTGCACCTGATTGCTCACCTTTATATTCTGGCAAGGAAGGCTGAGTCTCCGGTTCGACGACTGCTCCGGACTGAGTTCCTCTATATTCTGGTTTTTCGGCTGTTTCTGGTTCTACCAAAGCACCTGACTGGGCACCTCCAACCTCTGGTTCCTGCTTTTCAGGTTCAACAATGGAACCAGATTGAATCCCTTTGTACTCTGGCTGTGGGGCAACTTGCTCAGGTTCGACAATAGCACCTGATTGAGTTCCTCTATATTCTGGTTTTTCAGCTGTCTCAGGGGCTACAATAGCTCCCGATTGCTCACCTTTATATTCTGGCAAGGAGGCTCGTGTCTCTGATTCAACAATCGCACCAGCTTGCGTTCCCTGATACTCAGATTGCGAATCTACTTTCTCTGGTTCGACAATAGCACCGGACTGAGTTCCTCTATATTCTGGTTTTTCAGCTGTCTCAGGAGCTACAATAGCTCCCGATTGCTCACCTTTATATTCTGGTAAGGAAGCCTGAGACTCTGGCTCTCCTTTTCTTGCAGAGAATGGTGTTTCACTCGGAACGACTGCCTTCTTTGTTCCCTTTTCCACTACACGTGGCAAGGCTTCTTCTACTTTAGTTGAGAGAATATCTCGAGCAATTTCTTGCTTATCAACAGTGAAAATGCGAACAAGTTCAATCTGCTTCCCAGCACGACCTTCTTGTTTGACACGAATGGTTCCCTCTGCTAGTTCTGGATTCTCTTGAACCACTTCAGCAAAGTTTAGCTTGGTTTCAATCTCTTGATCTTTGTATAGAAGCTCTGGTTTGTTCACGCGGCCAGCTAAGACTTCATCCTGAGGATCCACACTAGCAATACCAGACGGCTTTTGATTGGGTGAATCTTGAGAAGGGATTGACTTGTCAGCAGGGCTTGTTGGAGACGGATTTTTCCGCTCATCTCCTACTTTTTGCCTACCTTCATTGATCTGAAAATGAGGTTGAACCATATCGTCTAGTTTCTGACCTCTAGCAGCAGTTTCTTGCAGACTAGCTTCCTTGTCTTGCTTAATATAACCTAGATAGGTATAACCTGACAGGACTCTTGGCAGAGGCAGACTATCTCCTTGGGATAATTGATATTCTTGATTATATTGGAGCAAGAGTTGATTTTCAATAGCCTGAACCGAAGAAACCAAACCGCTCCCCATGCCTGTTATCAGAACAACCTTCAACAGTGCTTTCTTCTTGCCTTTCTTTCTCGAAACAGCAAAAATAAGGAGTCCAACCGAAGCGAGAGCTCCACCAGTGAGGACGGTAACTAGATTGTTGTGCTCACCGGTATGAGGCAACTGACCTAGTTGGGCTTTCTCATCCATACGGTAGACTAGATAGTAAGTGCTCTCACTATCTTCAGCCACTTTAGGAAAATCCTTTACAATCAAGTCCTTCTCATGACTACTCAGTTCTGTATCCGTCACGTATTTGTAGTGAACAGATACATTTTCTTGAGCAAATACAGTTCCACTGCTCGCAATGGACACAAAAAATAGGCTTGAAATCGAAGCTGACACAAGTCCAATTGCTAATTTTCGTAAGGAAAAACGATGCTGCTTCTCTCCAAAAAACTTGTTCATTCTATATCCTCTCTATTATTTTATCCCTTTCAA
>NZ_CAJZDT010000043.1:0-12778 GCF_915066115.1 uncultured Streptococcus sp.
GTCAGCTCAAAACACTGTTTTGAGGTTGCAGATGGAATCTGACGCAGTTTGAAGAGATTTTCGAAGAGTATCAGCCACCATAAAAGAGGCAGACAAAACTACCTCTTATTTACCTAATTCTTGTGTTCGTTTGTAGGCTTGACCAACTGCCTCCATGACCGTTCCTCTAAAAGCATGCGCTTCTAAGCTCGCTACACCAGCAATAGTCGAACCTCCTGGGCTGCAGACTTGGTCTTTCAATACTCCAGGATGCTCTTGGCTTTCTAGGACCAATTGACCAGCTCCTACCACTGTTTGAGCCGCCATTTTCAATGCTGTCTCTCGTGGCAATCCAGTCTGAACACCTGCATCTGCCAAGGCCTCAATAAAGAGATAGACAAAGGCCGGCCCACAACCTGCAAGACCTGTCGCCGCGTCGATTAAGCCTTCCCCAAGTTCAACCAAGAGGCCAGCCTTGCTTAAAAGCTGACAAAATAGCTCACTGTCCTCAGCCCTGCAATTAGGAGACAAGGCATAACTAATCACTCCTTGCCCGATAGAAGCAGGGGTATTCGGCATCATACGAATAATTCGGTGTTGACTTGGCAGAAGATTAGCGAGTTTTTCCAAAGTCAATCCAGCTGCCATCGAAATCAAAAGAAGACTCCCTCGTTTTTCAAGAATGGTCTGATATTGAGAAAGCAAGTCTGAGAACTGGGCTGGCTTAACACCTAGAAAAATCACATCTGCTTCTGCGAAGATTTCGTCATTACTAGAATCTTGACCGCCAAAGTCAGTAATGAAAGCATCCACCTTGGCTTGACTGCGATTGGCAAGGAGAATCTGAGCACCCGTCTTGGCCTGCAAAACAGCCTTAGCCAGACTAGCCCCCATATTCCCCAAACCGATAAATCCAATCTTCATCTCTTACTCCCTTATCTGTCCGTCACCAGTAACCACATACTTGTAGCTGGTCAACTCTTTTAAGCCCATTGGACCACGCGCATGTAGTTTCTGAGTAGAAATCCCCATTTCACAACCAAGACCAAATTGGCCACCATCGGTGAAACGAGTTGAGGCATTGACATAAACCGCTGCAGAGTCCACTTGATCTGTAAAGTAAGCTGCTGCTTCAGCATTTTCCGTCACAATGGCATCCGAATGATGAGTACTGTGGGCTTCAATATGCGTAACCGCTTCTTCTAAACTGCTCACAACCTTAACAGCTAATACATAGTCTAAAAACTCAGTGTCAAAGTCTTGAGCTTCAGCTGCTTGACCTGAAACAAACTGGCTTGCTTTGCTATCAAGTCGGAATTGAATTGGTTCCAGTCCAGCTTCTTTTCGCTCTGCAACTAGCACTTGCTCCAATCGAGGAAGGAAACTTGCTGCCTTGTCTTCATGAACCAGCAGAACCTCCATGGCATTGCAGACAGAAGGACGACTGGTTTTGGCATTATTGATGATAGATAGAGCCTTGTCCTCATCTGCATCCTTGTCCACATAAACATGGACAATGCCTGTTCCTGTCTCGATAACTGGTACAATAGCATTTTCAACCACTGCATTGATCAAGCCAGCCCCTCCACGAGGAATAAGCAGGTCTAGATAACCCTTGGCCTTCATCATAGCATAGCTACTTTCACGGCTAGTATCTTCCACCAGTTGAATTACATCTGGATGAATGGGCGTTGTCTCCAAACCTTTTTTCAAGGCTTTAACAATGGCATGAGCCGTTTGATAGGCATCCTTACCACTACGAAGAACAACTGCATTTCCACTTTTAAGAGCCAAAGCAGCCGCATCAGACGTCACATTTGGACGACTTTCATAGATAATACCAATAACTCCCATAGCTACACGTTTTTTGGTGATAACCAAACCATTTTCAAGCTGACTCGTTTCTAAAACTTCACCGATTGGATCTGGTAAAGCAACCACTTCACGAATCCCAGTTGCCATCGCTTCAATACGTCCTGCATCCAAATAAAGACGATCCAGCATCACATCTGAGATTTTCCCCTTGGCCGCTTCCATATCGAGGGAATTAGCCGCTAAAATTTCCTCAGTAGCTGCTATTAAGTGATCAGCCATGGCTAGCAAGGCTTGGTTTTTCACCTCTTCACTAGCTGTGTTAATCGATTTTTTAACAGCCTGTACCTGTTCAAATTGTTCTTGTGTACTTACCATAGTTTTACCTCTAAAATTCTGTAAAGAGTAGTTGGATTTCAGGCGTAATGGAAATCCAGTCATCGCGGTGAATCAAGACACCCTTGGCTTTTTGAGAACGCAACATATCCTCCAAAGCAGATGCTCCAAATTGCACGCGTCCTTTTCCAAGCGAATTTCCACTTTCCTTGTCAACTACTGTCACAATATCACCGTAAGAAAAGGCCCCTTCTGCGTCAACTACACCAGATAAGAGAAGACTCTTTCCATGTTGGGAGAGAGCTTCCGCAGCCCCTTTATCAACCCAAATAGAACCCTGACTCTGAGCATAGAAGGCAAGCCATTGTTTCTGGGTACGAAGTCCTTTCTCTTGCGCAACAAAGTAGGAACCATCCTTGGTCTCTTCAGCCGCCTCAATCATGGCATCTGCCTTCAAGGAGGAACAGATATAAACTGGAACTCCTGATTCTGTTGCGATAGTCGCAGCCTTGATTTTTGTTAGCATGCCCCCAGTTCCATTTGACGAACCGGCTCCGCCAGCCATATCGATAATCTCACGATTAATGGTCTCGATTTTCTCCAAGCGTTTAGCTGTTGGATCTGAATTAGGATTTCCAGTATAGAGACCGTCCACATCTGTCAAGAGAATCAAAAGGTCTGCTTGGACCATGGCCGCTACCTGGGCACTAAGAGTGTCATTGTCCCCAACCTTGAGTTCATCAATGACGACACTGTCATTCTCATTGATGATAGGAATCGCCCCACGGCTAAGTAGAACTGACAAAGCCTGATGGGCATTTTTATAACGGCGCTTATCCACAAAGTCGTCCTGAGTCAGCAAGATTTGCGCAGAAACGATTTGGCGCAAGAGAAGATTGGTCGTGTATTCTTCCAACAAAAGGCCTTGCCCTACCGCTGCTGAAGCCTGTTTATCAGCAATCTTAGTCGGACGCTTTTTAAATCCTAAGGCTCCAAAACCAGCCGCAATGGCACCTGACGACACCAAAATCAATTCATGACCAGCCTCGTGCAACATAGCCAACTGCTGAGTAATAGCCTTTACCTTACTACGTGATAAACTTCCATCCTCATTCGTAAGAGAAGAAGTTCCTACCTTAAAGACAATCCGTTTGTATTTCATAGCCTCACTCCGATTCTTCATATTTATCCATTATAACATGAATGACAGGAAATAGAAAAGAGTTGATAGGAAAAAGGTCGAGACAAGTCATCTCAACCTTTTATCAAATCTAATTCTTTCTCAAATTGTCTAATGTTTCCTTAAAAATCTCTGGGATATCTGCTGTAAATTCCAAGGTCTCACCTGTTCTCGGATGAGTAAAACCTAGAGTCTTGGCATGGAGAAATTGTCCATGTCCTTTCAAAGTCTTCCGAGGACCATAGACTTCATCACCAGCGACTGGATGGCCAATATAAGCCATGTGAACACGGATTTGGTGGGTGCGGCCTGTTTCCAGCTGCAACTCCACTAAGCTATAATCACCAAAGCGTTCCAAAACGTGGAAACGGGTCACTGCAGGCTTACCTTTCGCAGTCACAGCCTGTTTCTTACGGTCTTTTTCACTCCGGCCAATTGGTGCTTCAATCACACCGCGATCATTGGGCAGATTTCCATGAACAATCGCCCAATATTTACGGAGAGACTTTTTATCCTTGAGTTCTTGGGCAAGTGCTAGATGCGCCTCATCATTTTTAGCAATCATGAGAAGACCTGACGTGTCCTTGTCAATACGGTGAACAATTCCTGGACGGAGGACCCCATTGATTCCTGACAAATCCTTAATATGGTACATAAGGGCATTGACCAAGGTTCCGCTAGTATGACCGGCACTCGGATGCACCACCATCCCCTGAGGTTTGTTAACGACGGCCACATCCTCATCTTGGTAGATGATCTCTAGCGGAAGATCCTCAGCCACATACTCTAAGACCTCTGGTTCTGGCACATGGTAAGTGACGATATCGCCCTCTTGGACAATGTATTTAGCTTTCTTGACTTGGCCATTGACCAATACCTGGCTTGATTTAATTTGTTCATTCGCGAGACTACGTGATAATTCTGTCAGATCCGACAAAGCCTTATCCAAACGCAGACCACCAGTTTCAATTTTAATTTCCATTTGTTTCCTCTTTTAGCATTGCAATCAATAAAATAATCACTCCAACAGTCAGATAGCTATCTGCCACATTGAAAATTGCAAAATTAATAAAGTCAAGGTGGAACATATCCACAACAAAACCCTGACTGATTCTGTCAATAAAGTTTCCAAGACCACCTGCAATGATTAATGTCAAGCCCAAGACCATCCAGAGTGAGTCCTCCATGTGTTTATGTAGATACCAAATGGCACCTACCATAACGACCAGTGTAATGATAGCAAATAACCACTGCTGGTCTTGTAACATGGAGAAGGCTGCTCCTCGATTTTGCAGGTAGGTCAAGCTAACGAGATTGGGAATCCAAGAGCGAACTTCACCCAGTGGAATCTGCCAGACGATATAGGATTTGACTAACTGATCCAGCGCAATCAAAAGCAGTACAACGACTGCCACTATTCCTCTTTTTTTCATGATTTCCTCTTCTGATCAAAATATTCTTGCATGACCTCAACGAAAAGAGTCCCAGCCTGACTAAGCTCCACTTCTTCCCGTTTGACATAGACCATGTGATTATCTAGGTTATCCTTGAGACGAATAACTGTGATGCCATTAACACTATCACTATCTAAAAATCCAGAACCAGTCGCATAAGCATCCGTCCGCTCCAAAATACCATTTAAAGTAGCACGGTCTGTCACATTGAACATCTGCGAGCTAGCGCTAGTATCAACAAAGTTCTCTGAATAATAAAGGTACTCGTCTTTCTCTTGAGTGAAACGAACCGTTGGTAGATCCGCTAAATCCTCCATGACCAATTCCTCTTTCTGGGCTAAAGGATGCCCCTCACGGAGATAAATATGGGTATAGAAGGGAATCAATTCAATGACCTCAAGGCCTAACTTTTCAACTCGTTGCATGATCCCTTTTTTATTTTGATTGTTGAGGTAGATAATCCCAATCTCACTGTGACCTTGCGCTACTTCATCTAAGATTTGAACAGTAGTCGATTCAAAAATACGGAAGTTCTTATAATCAGGATAGCGCTCTGAAAAGGCAGTAATAGTTGGTGGCAAAAAGTCATAGTGCTGACTGGCAATGGAAAATTCATCCTTTTCTTCCTCAGGATTAGCATACTGATTTTGAAAAATATCAAATCCTTTAACCAATTCTTGCGCTTTTTCATAGAATTCCATACCACGTCGAGTCAAGAAAGTCCCTGAGCTGGTCCGACGGAAAATCTTAAAGCCCAACTCTTTTTCCAAATCACGAACAGAAATGGACAGACTCGGCTGACTAACATACATCTTTTCAGCAGCTTCACGAAAAGTACCGCTATTCGCAATAGCCACAACATAGCGTAATTGTTGAATGTTCATCTTCTACCCCCAACTTCTTTATCTTTTCATTATACCATATTTTAGAAGTTTTCCATCGAAGAAAAATAACGTCACTCATAAAATGCATCTACACTAAGAACGAAAAAATCATGGGTACCAAAACAAAAAAATAGGCTCTCCGAAAACTCGGAAAGCCTTATTTAATGCTACTTCTAGCTTCCTCGCCTTTACATTTCAAGGCTCGGGATAAAAAGGTTCACTGGACCTTTTTATTTAGCGATTGGGTAAACAGAAACTTGTTTTTTATCGCGTCCTTTACGTTCAAAGCGTACTACGCCTTCAACTTTAGCGAACAAAGTATCGTCTCCACCACGTCCAACGTTTACACCTGGGTAGATGTGTGTACCACGTTGACGGTAAAGGATTGATCCACCTGTTACAGTTTGTCCGTCAGCTGCTTTAGCTCCAAGACGTTTTGCTTGTGAATCACGTCCGTTTGATGTAGAACCTCCACCTTTTTTGTGGGCGAAAAGTTGCAAGTTGTTAAGAGTCATTTTTAACATAATGTTTTCCTCCGTGTTAGTTTTCTGTGATAACTCTGGTTTGGACGAACTCAGAAGAGTTCTCCGATAAGTTTGCCATACCTAAGAAAAATGATTCAAAGAATAACTGGGTCATTTCTCTCTGGTGTGAGGGAAGATCTTTTGGTATTTCAACCATCAGATAGCCACCTTCATCTTCGTTTAATTCTAGGATTGGTTCATAGCCTGCAAATTTCTCAATTGAATTGATAAAGTTAATGGCAAGCGTAGAAACCGATGCACACACGACATCTAAGCCGTATTCACCACTATCGGCGTGTCCAGTAATTTCCGCACTCCTCAGCTCGCCATCTTCGGCTCTCTCAAAGACTGCCTGTATCATGTGTTCTCCTTAAAATTAAGCGTTGATTGCGTTGATGACAACTTTTGTATATGGTTGACGGTGACCTTGTTTACGGTGGCTACCTTTTTTAGGTTTGTACTTGTAAGTAACAACTTTCTTTTGTTTTCCTTGTTTTTCAACAGTTCCAACTACAGTAGCTCCAGCAACAAGTGGAGTTCCGACAACAGTGTTTTCACCACCAACAAGAACAACTTCGTTAAAAGTAACTTCTTGACCAGCTTCAACGTTCAATTTTTCAACGTAAACTGCTTGACCAACTTCAACTTTAACTTGTTTTCCGCCAGTTTTGATAATTGCGTATGTGCTCATTATGCACCTCCTATGATTTTTATGGGTTTCCCCGATTTTTTTGTGAAGACTCGCCTAGCATCGTGGGACAAACCACTTAAACTTGAATAATCAAGCAACGATGTTCGTGCGGTTGCACAGGATCGTGCATAGTCAACTCTTCAAGTATAGCATATCTCCTATTTTCTTACAAGTAATAACACCTAAAATGAAGCTTTTTCTTTTACTTTTTTCCGCCACTTGGCAAAAAGCATGCTGAGGTAAAAAATGCTCATCATAATAGGAACACCAAGAATGGTCTTTTCATGATAGAAAATCGTCAAATAAGCCGAAAAGACAACGCCAAGGACAAAACTACTAAGCAGGCTAACAAATATGAATCCTTCACGCAAAAAAGGTGTGTGCTTGGTTCGGAAATAATCTCCAAAAGCCAGCATGGTTCGTTTGATATTCCCTGTCATAAAGGCATTATTGTAGGCAATACCCGAAACCTCACCAAAAGCAGTTGTCACCAAGCCCATACAGAAGGCCAAGGGCGGTACTAGATAGATATTATCTACAGTTTGCGGCACAAAACCAATAATGATTGATAAGATTGCTAAAGGAAGCAAGGACAAAATAGGTTTTTTCACAATTCTCAATGTTTCCTTATAAACAGTTAGTAAAAAGACCCCCATCATAAAAGCTAGCAAGGTCATTACTTTGGCACTAGCATCTGATACATTCTGTTGAATGAGTCCCACTGATAGAAAGACGACATTTCCCGTTTGTCCAGCTACAAGAGTATTCCCTCGGACAATAAAAGTATAGGCATCTACATATCCTGCACAAAAAGTCAAAAAAAGCGCTAGCCTCTTAGACTGACGTGATATTTTTCTTATAGGTAATAACCTCATTTTTCCTCCTATTTCATTTACTCATCTCATTATTGTACCACTTTCTTTGGAAAAGACCTAGTAGCTTATTTGAAATTTTTTCCCCTCTGTTGGATAGTCCCGTCTATCTATGTTATAATGAAAGAAGGATTTGAAATCGGAAAAGGAGTAACTATGCTTAAATTAGGTGTCATCGGAACAGGGGCTATCAGCCACCACTTCATAGAAGCAGCCCATTCCAGTGGAGAATACAAGCTGGTCGCAGTCTATTCTAGAAAACTAGAAACTGCAGCAACCTTTGCTTCTCTCTATCAGAATATCCAACTCTTTGATCAAGTAGAGGACTTCTTCAAGAGCTCCTTTGATGTGGTCTATATTGCTAGCCCAAACTCCTTGCATTTTGCTCAGGCAAAAGCTGCATTGTCTGCAGGTAAACATGTCATTCTTGAAAAGCCAGCTGTCACTCAGCCACAAGAATGGCTAGATTTGAGACATACAGCTGAGAAAAATCGCTGTTTTATATTCGAAGCAGCTCGCAATTACCATGAAAAAGCTTTCACTATCATCAAAAACTTTTTAGCAGACAAACAAATTTTGGGAGCAGATTTCAACTATGCCAAGTATTCTTCCAAAATGCCTAACTTGTTGACTGGGGAGACACCAAATGTCTTCTCAGACCGTTTTGCTGGTGGAGCTCTTATGGATTTGGGGATTTACCCCCTCTACGCTACCGTTCGTCTCTTTGGAAAAGCTCAGGATGCAACCTATCAGGGGCAGCAGCTTGACAATAGCATTGACCTAAATGGTGACGGAATCCTCTTCTACCCAGACTATCAAGTTCATATCAAGGCTGGGAAAAACATCACTTCCAATCTCCCTTGCGAGATTTATACGACAGATGGTACCTTGACCCTCAACACCATCGAACATGTCAGCTCGGCTATTTTTACCGACCACCAAGGCAATCAAGTCCAACTCCCTATCCAACAGGCTCCTCATACGATGACTGAGGAAGTCGCTGCATTTGCACACATGATCCAGCAACCAGATCTGAATCTCTACCAAACTTGGCTGGAAGATGCAAGTTCAGTTCATAAGCTACTATATACTATGCGCCAGACTGCTGGCATTAGATTTGAGGCAGAAAAATGAAAACCAAACTACCGACTGAATGGCAAGAACTGAGTGACCAACTCGGTTTCCAAGAATTCACCCCCATTCAAACTCAACTATTTGAGCCCCTTCTTGCTGGAGAAAACCTCCTAGGAGTGAGCCCAACAGGAACTGGTAAGACCCTAGCTTACCTTTTACCAAGTCTTCTCAGACTACAAAAGAAAAAAGCCCAACAACTATTGATTTTAGCACCAAATACTGAGCTTGCTGGACAGATTTTTGATGTATGTAAAACGTGGGCTGAAGCTATCGGCTTAACTGCCCAACTCTTCTTATCAGGTTCGAGTCAGAAACGCCAGATTGAACGCCTAAAAAAAGGACCAGAAATTCTGATTGGAACTCCTGGCCGTATCTTTGAACTCATTAAATTGAAAAAAATCAAGATGATGAATGTGGAAACCATCATCCTAGATGAATTTGACCAATTGCTCGATGATTCTCAGATACACTTTGTCGAGAAAATTACTCACTACGCACCTCGTGACCACCAACTTGTCTATATGAGTGCGACAACCAAGTTTGACCAAAAGAAGATTGCGCCGAACACACGTACCATTGATCTCTCTGACCAAAAATTGGACAACATCCAGCACTTCTACATGCAGGTAGATCAACGTCACCGAGTGGATATGCTACGAAAACTGGCTCATGTGGAGGATTTCCGCGGTCTGGTCTTCTTTAACAGCCTATCAGACCTTGGAAGCGCAGAAGAAAAATTACAGTATCGTGATATCTTGGCTGTTTCCCTCGCTAGTGATGTCAATGTCAAATTTAGAAAAGTCATCTTAGAAAAGTTTAAAGACAAGCAACTAACCCTGCTTCTTGCAACAGACCTTCTGGCTCGTGGAATTGATATCGATAGCCTCGAATGTGTTGTAAACTTTGATGTCCCTAGAGATATCGAAACTTACACTCACCGTGCTGGCCGTACTGGTCGTATGGGCAAGGAAGGTTATGTTATCACTCTCGTAACCCATCCAGAAGAGCTTAAAAAACTCAAAAAGTTTGCAAGTGTACGAGAAATTGTTTTGAAAAATCAAGAACTCTATATTAAGTAAGGTTGGCCTTCGCCAACCTCTGATTTAAAATAAGATCCTTAGAATACGAGTTTCTAAGGACCTTATCTCAAGACTGAGCTTGGGACAATAGCCCCTTATCTCCAAAAAAGCAACGGATTTGCCGTTGCTTTTTTGTGGCTGAGAACTATTTTGTCTCAGGCTCTTTTTTATTACTAAAAATTAAAGAATTCCATGGCCTGTTTGAAAAGTAAATCAGTATACTCTGGGTTTTCTTGGGCAATAGTAACCTGCTCTTGAATCATTTCCAAGTCATCTGTTATCATTCCATCTGCTCCCAAATGAACTGATTTATCAAAGGACTCTGAACTATTGATGGTCCAAACGTACAATTTCTGATCCGTATTCCAAAGCTTGTTGACAAAATTTTCATCTAAAGTTGAATACTCCATGGTATAACCTGTAGCCTTGGTTCTTGGAAAAATACTATTATAAGGTAGGATGAAATAGATTGGAATTTGAGAATTGTAGGCTAAAACCTGATCAATCACATGGTAGTCCAAGGATTGCATTTGGTGACCATTCTGCTTAAGAACCGTTCCATATTTTTCCATAAAGCGTTTCATCATATCTGGGCTATCTTTTCGACTGGTTTTAATTTCAATGAGGAGTTTTTGATGTAATTCATTGGCTTTATTGAGATAGTCATCAAAACTGGACACCTTGCTATGATAACCATTTTCTAAAATATCAAGTTTAGTTAATTCTTTCAAAGTTAGATCCTGTGGATTGGCATTAACTCCTGTCAGATTCTTGATATTAGCATCATGCATCATGACAAACTGGCCATCTTTTGTTTCCTGAACATCTGTCTCAACGAAATCTGGAGATAACTGAGCGGTTTTTTCTAGTGATTGGACAGTATTTTGGACACCATTCTTATTGGATACTCCCCTGTGAGAGATAATCAAAGGTTTGTTAGCAACTGGAGCTTCTAAATAAACATAACCCTCAAGAGCGAAAAAGATACCAGCACATCCCATCACTCCCCATCTCATCCAGTGGTCTTTCTTTCTCCTTGGTGTGATTTCTAATTCTTCTCCTGTTAAGAAGGAAACAAACTTAATGAGAAAGTAAGTCAAGGCCATATAGTGGAAATTCTTGATTAAAACAAAGTTGATAATTCCCAGCACAAGAGATTCCTTATGGGTCAAACCATCCATTAGTACCTGACTTGCCAAGATTGGAATCAATAAAAGAATGAAAAATAGGTAGGTTTTGACGATAATCCAAAGCAAGTTCCAAGTATAAAACCAGGAGTGCTTTCTTGTCTTCTCTAGACTGTATCTGACCGCTTCTTTGACTGTTTTCTTCTCAAACAAAAGCTGGGGTAAGGCAAACATCAAACGCACTGAAATGTAAAATAACAGTAAAGCCAGAATAGTAACAATCAAACCAACCAACCAGTACTTATCTTCTACATAGGCTACTATAAATTCCGGAATGACGATTTTATTGAGATAATAAATCTTTAAAATCTTTCGAATCAATGGAAAGAGCATCATGACATAAAAGAAAATAAAGGCCATTTTGGAAATAGTCACTTGCTTCATAAACAAGAAACTTTGTCGAAAGACCTTGCGACTGTACTCCAGCAAAGTTCTCTTTTCATGATAGAGGAGGTGCCGAGCTCCGATAAAGAGAAGTCCTAGCTGGTAATAGGCGACCAGTAAATTAACGATTACCAGAACAAATAAAGCAAGACTAACAAAGGGAGAACCCGTTATAATGGCAAAAATATTGTTGTAGGATAGAAAAAGATAACCTGTCTGACGGAGCAAAAGTCCAGCAATCCAAGAATTTGATGGCAACCAGACAAACTCAATCATCATAAAAGTCAAGAAAAAGAGAAAGAGTATTTTATCTAGATTAAAGTATATCTGCTTAAAACCTAGATTTTTAGGTTTTTCAGGTTTCATAGTCACTCCTAGTCAAATAATTGAGACAAATCCAAGCCTCCAAAAGGATTGTTTGATAGGCTACTTTCTGTCTCTAACAATTCTCTAGCTTGATCCGACTCTAGAAAGGACTCGTAAACACGCGCCGTCATCCGAGCATCCTCTAAGCTATTATGAGACTGACCTTGAAATCCTAGAAATGAGGCAACAGTTTGCAACTTGAGATTGGCAATACCATGTAAATCCGAACTGCGACGTTCAAAAGCTTCATCATACAGATCCACCTTGTACTGCTGGCTATAGTCTAAACCATGCTCTGCTAGAATAGGCAAATCACTTTTTGCAGCGTTGTACCCAACCATGGGTAAAGAACCTACAAACTCTTGAAATTCTGCTATAACTTTCTCTACTGGTGGAGCATCTTTTAAGGTCTCAGCTGTAATTCCAGTCAATCCATTGATAAAACTTTTTAATGGGGCGCTGGTATGAACGTAGGAATCATAGGCATCAATTTCCTGACCATCTCTAAAACGCACTGCTGATACTTGAATCAAGTGTGTTTGCCCTTCATGCTGATTAAATTCTAAATCAAAAGCAATGTAATCTTCTAATCGTTCCATTCTATACCTCTCCTATACTGTTATTTTACTTGAGCAACTATACTATTTAGAAACAAAAGAAGCCATCAGGTTAGCATTTAACCTAAACAGCTCCTTGATTATCCTCCAAATAAACGAGCAAAAAAGCCTTTCTTAGTTGATTGAACTTCTTCTTTTGCTTGGTCCAGCTCTAGCTTGAGATTTTCTTGATCCTTCATGGCTTGAAGGGTCAATTGTTGCTGCTGATCAAGTTGTTTGTCTTTCTCAGCAATCTGACGGTCTTTGATGCGCATCTGCTCATCTTTTTCTGATAACTGA
>NZ_CAJZDT010000044.1:0-12502 GCF_915066115.1 uncultured Streptococcus sp.
TTGGATCAGATTGATCAGTTGATGGCAGATGTTCGCAGACAGGAAGAAACGACCCGTCAGTATGAACTTCAAGCCTTGTCGAGTCAGATTAATCCGCATTTCCTCTATAACACCTTGGACACTATCATCTGGATGGCTGAATTTCAGGACAGTCAGCGAGTGGTTCAGGTGACCAAGTCTTTGGCGACCTACTTCCGCTTGGCGCTCAATCAAGGCAGGGATTTGATTTGCCTGTCTGACGAAATCAATCATGTCCGCCAGTATCTCTTTATCCAGAAACAACGTTATGGGGATAAGCTGGAATATGAGATTGAGGAAAATCCTGCCTTTGATCATCTAGTCTTGCCTAAGTTGGTGTTACAACCCTTGGTAGAAAATGCCCTTTACCATGGCATTAAGGAAAAGGAAGGTCAGGGACATATTAGAGTTTCTGTTCAGAAACATGATTCAGGATTGGTCATCCGTATTGAGGATGATGGAGTTGGTTTCCAAGATGCTAGCGATAGTAGTCAAAGTCAACTCAAACGTGGGGGAGTTGGTCTTCAAAACGTTGACCAACGGCTCAAACTTCATTTTGGAGAACATTACCAAATGAAGATTGATTCTATTCCCTCAAAAGGTACGACAGTTGAAATATACATAAATAGAATAGAAACTAGCTAACTCCCAGTCAATTCTGGGAGTTTTATGCGTAATTGGGCAAGCATTCTAGGTTGTCTATCTTGCTAAAACGTAGAAAAAACGATATGATAGATAATGACAAAAGAGGTATCAAGTATGAAGGAAAAAGACATTCAAAGAGACACAAGCCAGATTGTAAAAGATGTATTAGAAAAGGCCAATTTGAAGCAAGGATCTATCTTTGTTTTGGGCCTTTCTTCTAGTGAAGTGATAGGTGGTCAGATTGGCAAGGAATCCAGCCAAGAAATTGGCGAAATCATTGTGAAGACCATCCTAGATATCCTAGAGGAAAAAGGAATTCATCTAGCTGTTCAAGGTTGTGAACATGTCAATCGGGCCCTCGTTGTTGAACGTCAGGTGGCAGAGCAGTTTGGTCTGGAAATGGTCAGTGTCCTTCCTACCCTTCATGCAGGAGGTTCAGGTCAGTTGGCAGCCTTCAAGTTTATGCAAGATCCAGTAGAGGTTGAATTTATCAAGGCTCATGCTGGATTGGATATTGGAGACACTGCAATTGGCATGCATGTCAAGCATGTTCAGGTTCCGATTCGCCCTCTTTTGAGAGAAATTGGTCATGCCCATGTAACGGCTCTTGCTAGCCGTCCAAAATTAATTGGAGGTGCGCGTGCGCATTATCCACAAGATTCTATCAGAAAGTCGTGAGAATGAAAAAAACAAAACAACAACTAGAAAAAATCACAAAATATTCGATTCGTAAGCTAACTGTTGGGGTAGGTCCTGTAGCCATTGGGGCCTTCCTTTTTGGTGCTAGTACCCTTTCAGTGGATAAGGTTCAAGCCAATGAAGTCGGTGGTGCTCATAGCGTTCATTACCGTTATTTGGCGGAGCAGGAATTGACCGAGTCTGAAAAAGCCCTGATTCATCATGAGGTTCCAACAGAATTTCAAGATGAAGATATTCTCTATGTAGTGTATCGAAAGAAAGCTAGTACCTACCAAGAACTTCCTTATACAGGGAGTAAAGAATTAGCCTTGGCTGGTATAGGGGTGGCTACGGCGTCTTTGGCTGTTTTATTAATCTCTAAAAAACATCGTGGTAAGGTGCTTGGTGTCTTATTAATTAGTTCGATTGGTGCAAGCAACTTTGTTCCTTTCACCACATTTGCGTTTGAAAATAAAGAATTGCTTTCTTATAACCAAACTATTTCGGCTTCTACACATGAAGGTTTGGCTGAAGGGATTATCCACATTGATGGCTATGAATACATTGGATACTTCAAGGAAGCAGAACTCCATCCATCAAGGCCAGCTTCAGCTGAGAAGCCTCAGTTGCCGGTAGAAAAGCAAAGTGCAAATGAAATTGATAAGACAGAAGTAGTTCAAGAAAAACCAGTTTCTGAGAAACCTCAGTCAAGACTGGAAGAGAGCTTGGTAGATATTCCTTTTGAAACAGTCACAAGCCCAGATACCAATCTAGCAGAAGGACAGACTCGTATCGTCACAGCTGGAGTAAATGGTCAGCGTCGCATTGTAACCAAAGTATCGATGGTTAATGGTCAAGAAGTTAGAGAAGTTATCGAAGACCAAGTGGTTCAAAATCCTGTTTCGCAAGTCATTGCAGTCGGAACTAAGAAAGAAGAGCAACCTGCCCCAACTCCAGTACCACAAGCTGAACCAACGCATCAGGTAGCTAAAGGAACGCAAGAGGCAGGCAAAGAAGGTCAAGCCTTAACGCAACCAACCTTACCAGAGGCTCCAGTTGAAGCAAAAGGAACCCAAGAGGCAGGCAAAGAAGGTCAAGCTCTAACACAACCAGAACTACCAGAGGCTCCAGTTGAAGCAAAAGGAACCCAAGAGGCAGGAAAGGAAGGTCAAGCTTTAACACAACCAACCTTACCAGAAGCTCCAATCGAAGTAAAAGGTACACAAGAGGAAGGTAAAACTGGCCAAGCCCTTGTACAAGAACAGTTACCTGAGTACAAAGTAACTGAGGGAACCCTTGTTGAAACATCGACTACAGACCTAGACTACAAAACTGAAACGATAGAGGACCCAACCAAGTATACGGACGAAGAAACTGTCCTACGAAATGGTGAAAAAGGTAGCCAAGTTACTAAAACAACTTATAAAACAGTAGAAGGTGTTAAAACGGACCAAGTTCTTTCAACTAGCACAGAAGTTACCAAGGAACCTGTAAATCAACAAATAAGTCGTGGTACAAAACCAATTGAAGGAACTCTTGTAGAAGAAAGTCTTGAAAAGATTCCATTTAAGGAAGTTGTTAAAGAAGATGATCAACTGAAAAAAGGTTTAGAAGTCGTAGCTCAAGAAGGGAAAGAAGGTCAGAAAAAAATCACTAAGACCTTTAATACCATTAAGGGTGTTAAAACAGAAGACGCTCCAAAAGTTACAGAGGAAGTCATTGAGGCACCTCAAGACCGAATTTTGAAACGTGGTACTAAGACCTTTGAAAAACCAGTATTGACCATCACAGCAGTTGAACCTAAGGATTTGAAACGTACTTCAGATGTTAAATACAGTCTAGAAAATCCAAGTAAGGCAGCTATTAAATCTATCACCCTAACTCTGAAAAAAGGTGACGAGATTGTGAAGACATTGAATGTTTCACCAGAAAATCTAACAGCTTCTTTGAAAGACTTACAGTACTACAAAGATTATAAACTTGAAACCAAGATGGTTTATGACCGTGGTGAGGGTGATGAGGAAGAAGTTCTGAAAGAAGAACCGCTAAGAATTGACCTCAAAAAAGTTGAAATCAAAAACATCAAAGAAACAAGCTTGATGAGTGTAGATGCTGACGGTAACGAAACAGACACTAGTTTGCTGACAGAAAAACCAGCTGATGTTGCTCCACTCTACCTACGAGTTACAACTCACGACAACAAAGTTACAAGACTGGCTGTTGACAAGATTGAAGAAGTAGAAAAAGACGGAAAAACTTTATACAAAGTCACTGCCAAAGCACCTGATTTAGTTCAACACACAGATGTTTCTAAATTGGCAAACGAGTATGTTCATTATTTTGAAAAACAAAAAGCACACGATGGTGATGTATATTATAGCTTTAACGACCTAGTAACGGCTATGAAAGCTAATCCAAGTGGTACCTTTAAACTTGGTGCAGATTTGAATGCAGCAAATGTACCAACTCCGAATAAACAATATGTACCTGGTAAATTTAGCGGAACTTTAACAAGTGTTGACGGTAAACAATATACCATTCATAATATGGCTCGTCAGTTATTCGATAACGTTGAAGGCGGTACAGTTAAAAACATTAACTTAGGTAATGTTAATATCAATATGCCTTGGATTGAAAATATTTCCGCACTATCAAGAGTAATTAAAAATGCCACAGTTGAAAATGTTAAGGTAACTGGTAGTATCCTTGGTAAAGATGGTATTGCTGGTATCGTAAATAAAGGAGATACTGGTGGACTTCTTAAAAATGTTGCTTTCATCGGTAAACTAACAGGTGTCGGTAATAAAGGTTGGGATCTTGGTGGTATCGCCGGAGAACTTTGGCGTGGTAATATTAAACATGCATACGTAGATGCTGATATTGTTGCAGATAGAGCACGTGTTGGTGGACTTGTCGCTAGAACCGATAACGGTTCTGATCCTAATGGTATTGATAAATACGCTTCTGTTCGTAACGCTGTTACTAAAGGAACTATTGATGTGAAGAACCCTGTTGAGGTAGGTGGTTTCATTAGTAAGAACTGGACATGGGGACGTGTTGCTGACACAGTTTCAATGATGAAAGTCAAAAACGGTGAAGAATTCTACGGTTCTAGAGATTTAGAAGCAGAAGGTGGATATTACACAAAAAACTGGATTGAAAGAAACTACGTTGTTAAAGATGTGAGTGAAGGTTCTCACTCATTTAACGGTTCTCGCAGTAATCGAATCCAAGAAATCAGCCTAGAAGATGCAAATAAAAAAATAGAATCATTCGGAATTACAGCTGATAAGTTTGAAATTAAACCTCTTGTTGAAGATGCACTTAATAACGTAAAACCAAAAACAGATACTTATAAAGATACTCAAGATTATGACGCATCTCGCGAACTTGCTTATCGTAACATCGAAAAACTTCAACCATTCTACAATAAAGAATGGATTGTAAACCAAGGTAACAAGATTCCAGCTGGTTCTAAATTATTAACTACAGAGGTGTTATCTGTTACAGGTATGAAAGATGGTCAATTTGTGACTGATTTATCAAATGCAGATCACATCATGATCCATTACGCTGATAAGACGAAAGAAATTAAAGCTATTACACAAAAAGAATCTAAGGTTCAACAAGTTCGTGAATATAGTATTGAAGGATTAGGTGATATTGTCTATACACCAAATATGGTTGTTAAAGATAGGACACAATTGATCAGCGATATCAAAGCTAAATTAGCTTCTGTTGAACTTGATTCAGATGAAGTTCGTAAGATTAATAACAATCCTAAGATGTTATACATGGAAGAAAGCTTCAAAGAAGTAAAAGATAATCTTGATGCTTTAGTTAAAGCTTTAGTTGAAAATGAAGACCATCAATTAAATACGGACGAAGCAGCTAAACGTGCATTGATTAAAAAAGTTGAAGATAACAAAGCTAAAATCATGTTTGCTCTGGCTTATTTAAACCAATACTATGGAATTAAATTTGACGGATTAAATATCAAAAATATGATGGCCTTCAAACCGGATTTCTACGGTAAGAACGTTAACGTACTTGATAGATTAATCAGCTTCGCATCAAATGGTAACAACCTAAAAGGTGATCAATCACACGATGCATTTAACAGAGCTCTTGCAAGTGCTACTGGTAAAGCTAACTTACACGAATTCCTGAAGTACAACATGGAATTATTCACTAGTGAAACAGATATGAATACTTGGTTCAAGAATAACATTGCAGATAACGCTTATGTTGTTGAGAAACAATCATCAAATCCTGATTTTGCGAATAAGAAACATAAATTGTATGAAGTAATTAATAATGGACATCACGGACGTTATATTCTACCACTTCTGAATTTGAAGAAAGCGCATATGATCTTAATTACGACCTATAATACCATTGCGTTTAGTTCATTTGAGAAATACGGTAAGAACACAGCAGAAGAACGTGAAGCGTTCAAGAAGCAAGTTGATTTACGTGCGCAAGAACAAATCAATTATTTAGACTTCTGGTCAAGACTTGCTGCAGATAATGTACGAAATAATCTTCTTAAGAGTGAAAATATGGTACCATCTGCAATTTGGGATAACCATGATGTACCAGGTTTGGGATGGGTTGACCGTATGGGACATACGAAGAAAGGCGATTTTGCTCCAATTCGTGAATTCTATGGTCCGACTGATAAGTGGCACGGATACAATGGAATGGGTGCATACGCTTATATCTTCCAAAATCCACAACCACAAGAGGCTGTATATTACATCATCTCTAGCATGATTAGTGATTTTGGTACATCTGCATTCACTCACGAAACAACTCACATCAATGACCGTATGGCCTACTTAGGAACATGGCGTCACCGTGAAGGAACAGATGTTGAAGCCTTTGCTCAAGGTATGTTACAATCACCATCAGTTTCAAATCCAAATGGTGAATATGGTGCCTTAGGATTAAACATGGCTTACGAACGTCAAAATGATGGAAATCAAATTTATAACTATAATCCGAATGTGTTAAATAGTCGTGAGAAAATCGATCACTACATGAAGAATTACAATGAATCCATGATGATGCTTGATTACTTAGAAGCTGAGTCTGTCATCAAGAAAAATACTGGAACAAATGATAAGTGGTTCAAGAAGATCGATAAGAAATATCGTGAAAAAGCGGATCGCAATGGCTTAGTTGGTGAACCACACCAATGGGATTTAGTTCGTGATTTGAATGATGGCGAAAAGAATACGAAGCTGACAAGTATTGATCAACTGGTTGATGGAAACTTTGCAACGAAACATGGATTACCAGGAAATGGTCATTACCGTACTGAAGGATTTGATTCTGCTTATACTGTAGTAAATATGATGACAGGTATTTATGGTGGTAATACAAGTAAGAGTGCTGTTGGTTCAATCTCATTCAAACATAATACCTTCCGTATGTGGGGGTACTTCGGTTATCTAGACGGGTTCTTAGGTTATGCATCAAACAAATACAAACAAGAATCTAAAGCAGCAGGTAATGTAGGTCTTGGTGATGACTTTATTATTAATAAAGTTTCTAACGGCAAATTCCAAAGCTTAGAAGCATGGAAGAAAGCATGGTATCATGAAGTACACGAAAAAGCTCAAAGAGGTTTTGTTGAAATTGAAATCGATGGTCAAAAGATTTCAACTTACGCACAACTTCAGACCTTATTTGATGCAGCGGTCGAAAAAGACCTTCAAGGTAATGATTTCAAGAATACTGTAGATCTTAAATGGAAGGTTTACAAACAACTCTTGCAGAAATCAGATGGATTTGCTGGTGATTTATTCACTAAAGCATAACCAATAGTAAGAAAATAATAAAAAGGTAGATCAGCTTTGTCTGGATCTGCCTTTTTGTGCTATACTTAAGGTATGCATAGAAAAACAGTGATTGATTTTAGGGCTTTGGGCGAGAGATACATCTTTACCCAGCCTATCAAAGAGTTAAAAACGAGAGATTTAGCGGAAGTAACAGCCTTGCTGGCACAAGTGGAAAACTACCAAGATCAAGGCTATTATGTGGTGGGCTATGTCAGCTACGAGGCTGCACCTGCTTTTGAAGAGAAATTAGCAGTTCACAAGGCACCTTTATTGGACGAGTATTTGCTTTATTTTACTGTTCACGATAGGGTGGAGACCTCCCCTATTCCCCTGACTTATGATGAGGTTGATTTGCCTTCAAATTGGCAGGAAGTGACGTCTGAAGCAGAATATGAAAAGGCGATTGCCCAGATTCACCATCATTTACGCCAGGGGGATACCTATCAGGTTAACTACACCGTCCAACTCAAGCAAGACTTAAGTGCCAATCCTTTTGCCATCTACAATCGTATGGTGGTAGAGCAGGAGGCGGGCTACAATGCTTATGTTGAACATGACGAGATGGCAGTGATTTCCATGAGTCCAGAGCTCTTTTTTGAGCAAAACGACCGTGAGTTGACAACGCGACCAATGAAGGGAACGACTCAGCGTGGCATGACTGACCAAGAAGACTTGGAGCAGGCCAGTTGGTTGGAACAGGATCCCAAAAATCGCTCTGAAAATATGATGATCGTGGACCTCTTGCGCAATGATATGAACCGTATTTCTGAAGTGGGGAGTGAGCATGTGGAGTGTTTGTGTCAAGTGGAGCAGTATTCGACGGTCTGGCAGATGACTTCGACCATCAAGAGTCGGTTGCGAGAGGATGTTGACCTTGTTGAAATTTTCCGTTCTCTCTTTCCTTGCGGTTCTATAACGGGAGCACCCAAAATTGCGACTATGGAAATCATTAAGGACTTGGAGCCACAACCGCGTGGAGTCTACTGCGGAACGATTGGTATCTTACTTCCAAATGGGCACCGGATTTTCAATGTTGCCATTCGGACCATTCAACTGCATCAAGGGAAAGCCATCTATGGAGTGGGTGGCGGTATTACATGGGATAGCACTTGGGAATCTGAATACCGAGAGGTTCATCAAAAGGCGGCAGTCCTTTATCGTAAACAAGCTCGCTTCCAACTGATTACGACTGGGAAAATCAGCCAAAAACAACTGCTGTTTGAAGAGCAACATATAGAAAGACTGAGAAAGGCAAGTCGATATTTTGCATTTCCTTTTGAGGTAGAAGACTTAAGACAAAAGATAGAGGAAGAGTGTCAGGCTTGTGCTGCTAATCAAGATTACCGCTTGCGTATTTCTCTCAGCAAGTCTGGAGAGATAGAAGTTGAACGCCAAGTATTGACACCCCTCAGTACAAGCTTTTGTCAGGCCAAACTTTACCTTCAGGAAGCGGATTTGGATCAATCATTTACTTACTTCAAAACAAGCTACCGACCTCACTTGAGCCTAGGGAAACAAGAGAAGATTTACCATAATGCAAGAGGAGAACTTCTTGAAACCTCTATCGGAAATTTGGTTCTGAAAATCGATGGGAAACTCTACACACCGCCTATCCGACTTGGAATCTTGCCAGGAATTTATCGTCAGCATTTGCTGGAAACAGGACAGGTAGAAGAGAAAATTTTAACCTTGGCAGATTTTGCCCAAGCAGAAGCTATTTACGGTTGTAATGCAGTGAGAGGCTTGTATGAGTTGCAAGTGATAGTATTATGAGTTTTATCTAATAATAGCTTTTAGTATATATTAATACATATTTTTGTTATAATGTAATCGTAAACAATAAAAATTTAAAGGAGATTTTTATGAGAAAATCAAAAAAATTTTTGATTACAAGTTTAGCAGCAACTACTTTTGCACTTGTTTCTTTTTCAGATACAATGGGGGTGTTGCCTTTCTCGCCTCAGAAAGTATCTGCTCAAGAAAAGGATGCGTCTAAAAATGGTAAGATTGTAAAAGAGAATACAAAACCCGCACCAAAACCTGCGCCGAAGCCGGCACCAAAACCCGCGCCGAAGCCGGCACCAAAACCGACTGAAAAAGCTAAAGAAACAACTTCTAAACAGGATAAATCACAATCTAAAGTTCAGTCTGGCTGGGTAGGAAATTACTACCTCAAATCAGATGGAAAGAGAGCTAAAAATGAATGGGTAGATGGTGGTCGTTATTATGTTGATTCTGATGGAAAAAAGGTTAAAAGTGACTGGATTTATGATAAAAACTATGGTTCATATTATTATCTAACAGCAGAAGGAAGCTACGCTCGCAACAAATGGGTAGGTAGATATTATCTCAAATCAGATGGAAAGATGGCCAAGAATGAATGGGTAGATGGTGGCCGTTACTATGTTGATTCTGAAGGCAAGATGGCCAAGAATGAATGGGTAGATGGTGGCCGTTACTATGTTGAATCAGACGGTAAAATGGCTAAGGACAAATGGGTAGATGGTGGTCGTCACTATGTAGGATACGATGGTGTGCGGCAACCAAAACTAGATGGGAAGCAGTACAATGCTGCTTTAAATAAAGCGAAAAGCTATAATTCGGTTTTACATATGTCAAAAAAAGATCTCTATGACCAATTAACGTGGACTGGTTTTTCAAGTTCAGCAGCGCAGTATGCCATCGATCACTTGAATGCAGATTACAAAGCAAATGCCTTAATTAAAGCAAGAGAATACCGAAAGAATAAACATTTATCAAAGACAGAGATTTATGAGTGGCTAACTTCTTCTTGGATTGGAAAATTTACAAAAGAAGAAGCAAACTATGCCATTCAACATCTAGGTGACTAATTTTTACAAATAGTGAAGCAAATGAGATGTTTTATATTGGCTTGTAGCCTGCAAACCTTTGCATAAGAAACTAAAATTTGTTATACTAGTACTGTAAGCATTTTCAATTAATTCATAATGAAAAAGGAGAATATGATGAGTCAAAAGATTATTGGGATTGACCTTGGTGGAACTTCTATCAAATTTGCAATCTTGACAACAGCAGGAGAAATCCAAGAAAAATGGTCTATCAAGACCAACATTTTGGATGAGGGAAGTCATATCGTTGATGATATGATTGAGTCTATTCAACATCGCTTGGACTTGCTTGGATTAGCAGCAGCGGACTTCCAAGGTATTGGAATGGGATCACCAGGTGTGGTTGACCGTGAAAAAGGGACTGTTATCGGTGCCTACAACCTCAACTGGAAAACCCTTCAACCAATTAAAGAAAAGATTGAAAAAGCCTTGGGCATTCCATTTTTCATCGATAATGATGCCAACGTAGCAGCTCTTGGTGAACGTTGGATGGGGGCTGGTGATAACCAACCAGACGTTGTCTTTATGACACTTGGTACAGGTGTTGGTGGCGGTATCGTCGCAGAAGGCAAATTGCTTCACGGTGTTGCTGGTGCAGCAGGTGAGCTTGGCCACATCACTGTTGACTTTGACCAACCAATCGCATGTACTTGCGGTAAGAAAGGTTGCCTTGAGACAGTTGCTTCAGCAACAGGGATTGTTAACTTGACTCGTCGTTATGCCGACGAATACGAAGGTGATGCAGCCTTGAAACGTTTGATTGATAATGGAGAAGAAGTAACTGCTAAGACTGTCTTTGATTTGGCAAAAGAAGGAGACGATCTTGCTTTGATCGTTTACCGTAATTTCTCACGTTACTTGGGAATCGCTTGTGCTAACATTGGCTCAATCCTAAACCCATCAACAATCGTTATCGGTGGCGGTGTGTCAGCTGCAGGAGAATTCCTTCTACAAGGTGTTCAAAAGGTTTACGACGAAAATACCTTCCCACAAGTACGCACAACAACTAAACTAGCTCTTGCAACTCTAGGAAATGACGCTGGAGTTATCGGAGCAGCATCACTTGTATTGCAATAAAATAAAAATGACAGAGCTTGGTGATTCATCAGGCTCTTTTTCAAGATCATAATTGTAAATATAACTCTTAACTTTTTGATTTTAGAAAGGAGATTTTAAATGAATAAGTCAGAACAATCCATGTTTGAATTGGCTTTGTCCATCGCAAAAAAGGCACATGAGGGACAATATGATAAGGCTGGATTAGTTTATATCAAACACCCTCTTTTTGTAGCAAGTCTGGTCGATACACAAGAAGAAAAGGCAGTCGCTCTATTGCACGATGTTCTTGAAGATAGCCCTTATACAGCAGAAGAACTAATATTGGCTGGTTTACCAGAGACTGTTGTTACTGCAGTGCAGGTACTGACCAAGAAAAAGGGACAAGATTATCAACAATATTTGGAACTTGTTAAATCGAATCCTATAGCACGTTGTGTCAAATTAGCAGATTTGAAACATAATTCAGATTTATCTAGACTAGCTACAATTACTGAAAAGGATCTGGAACGATTTGAAAAATACAAGAAAGCTATTGATTATCTGAGCATGTAGAAAAGCTTTTTTTATGCTATACTAGTTAGGAAATAAATGAGGTGAGAGTAAATGACAAAAGCAGATACAATTTTTAAAGAGAATATTGAACGAATCCTCAAAGACGGTGTCTTTTCTGAGCAGGCCCGTCCCAAGTACAAGGATGGGACAGTTGCCAACTCCAAGTATGTAACGGGTGCATTTGCCGAGTATGACTTGGCCAAGGGGGAATTCCCCATCACAACCTTGCGTCCTATTGCCATCAAATCCGCCATCAAGGAAGTGCTCTGGATCTACCAAGATCAGTCTAATAGCTTAGAAGTGCTGAATAGCAAGTACAATGTTCACTACTGGAATGACTGGGAAGTGGGAAATACAGGAACCATTGGTGAGCGTTACGGGGCGGTCGTTAAGAAACACGACATCATCAATAAGCTTCTCAAACAGTTGGAAGCTAATCCTTGGAACCGTCGCAACATTATCTCCCTTTGGGATTACCAAGCTTTTGATGAGACGGACGGCCTCCTCCCATGCGCCTTTCAGACCATGTTTGATGTCCGCCGTGTAGATGGAGAAATCTATCTGGATGCGACCTTGACCCAGCGTTCGAATGACATGTTGGTGGCCCACCACATCAATGCTATGCAGTATGTAGCTCTTCAAATGATGATTGCCAAGCATTTTGGCTGGAAGGTTGGGAAGTTCTTCTACTTCATCAACAACCTCCATATCTATGATAATCAATTTGAACAAGCTCAGGAATTGCTCCGTCGTGAGCCATCAAACTGCCAACCACGTTTGGTCTTGAATGTGCCAGATAAGACCAATTTTTTTGATATTAAAGCAGAGGACTTT